>JBAXXD010000037.1:0-33588 GCA_037128135.1 Verrucomicrobiia bacterium | reverse complement strand
TTGCACATACGTAACCTCATCCATGAAAAGACCACTCTTTGCTGCGCTCGCTCTCTCGCTCGCCGTCTCTGCCCACGCGCAATCCCAAGATGCCAAGCCAAGCGGGGATCTGGCCGCCGCGCTGGAGCCGTTCAGCCTGGAGGGCAAGTGGCGCGGCTGCGCGATCGGCAAGACCGATCAGCCTTGTCCGCCCGCCACTGACCCCCGCTGGCACGACGTAATCGTCCCTGGCAACTACCAGTCCCAGCATGCCGACTGGAAAAAACACAACGGTTTCTTCTGGTATCGCAAGAGCTTCACGCTCCCAGCCGCCTTGCCCGCCGGGGCCGAACCCTGCCTGGTCATGGGCGGAGTGGACGATTGGGACACCACATGGCTCAACGGCGTCAAGATCGGCCACACCGGCCCGGACAACTTCTTCACCTCGTCCTCGGCCTACAATACCCCACGGTGCTACCTGATTCCCCCGGGTTTGCTCAAGGCCGGGGAGAACGAGATCACACTGCTGGATGACGACCCGATTAACGACGGCGGCATTGGATTCGGCCCGGTGCAGTTGATCTTCGCCGACCCGGCGAAGGCTGCGCGGAGGCACATAACCTGGGAGCTCGGAAAGAACGCCATTGATCCGGCCTCGATCCAGGGAAAAGTCGAACTGGTCGACGGCGGCGTCAAACTCGACGGCTCGAATTCGTTTGCGATCCCAGCTTCGGCGCTTGGAGCCCAGAATGACTACACGATCGAATTCGAGGTGAAACGCGATCCGAACGACGACGGTCTCCTTCTCATGTCAAACGCCAGCGTTGCGGACAAGGTCGGGCTTGGGCTTGACTACACATCTTATGGCGCGGGGTTTATCCTGGCCAATGACGGAAGAATCGAGCAGGGGAAATTGCTCCCGGAGGTGAGTTGCTTTTATAAGCTTTCCTTTGTCGTCAAAGACAAACAACTGCAGTTCTTCCGCGACGGGCTGCTCTTGCTTGCGACGGATGCGGTGAACCCCAGCCCGCTGCCTTTAGTCTTCGGCCAGATCAAGACCAAACCAGGCAAACCCTACGCTATCCGCAACCTCAAGATATGCGATTCGGCAATCTTTCCGACCGGCTACGACCAGAGCGCCGAACGGATGCGCGCGTTCGCCGGCCTCAACTACTTTATCTTAAGGGCCGAAGTGAAAGACCTCAAACTCCCTCGCATCCTGGTCATCGGCGACTCGATCTCCATGGGCTACCGCGGGTTTATCACCGAGCATTTCAAGGGCAAGGCCTACGTGGACTACTGGGTCGGCGGCACCTGGTTCGGCTCCGAGGCGCTCAAGGACGGCGACAAGGCCGCCGCCAAGATCGCTTGGAGAGGCGTTTTCTCCAACGGTCCCTACGACGTGATCTCCTGGAATTCCATGACCCTCCACATGTGGTCTCCGAAGCAGGCTTGGCGCTGCCCCGAGGAGAGCATCGTTCCCAATTTCTCGAACATGGTGGAATTCCTCAAAGCCGAGGCACCGAAAACTCAGTTCATCTGGGTGCGATGCACACCGGTGCGGGCGATCCAAGCTGACGGGACGCAGAAGCTGGACGGCCCGGATAACGAACGTATGGTCAAATACAACGGCATCGTTGACACGGTCATGAAGAAAGAGGGGATCCCGGAAGTCGATCTCTACGCTATCGCAGAGAAACAGAGTCTCGCCTCGTTCAAGGGCAGCCAGGATAATGTTCATTGGGGGCCGGAAGTTTCCAAACTGTTCGCCGACGCCATTATCAAGGAAATCGAGACACAACTGGCAATGAAAGGTAAGTAACTGAATTTATGAAAAAGCTCCTGCTCTTTATCCTCCCGGTTGTCATCGCCCTCGCGAGCGCGCGGGCTGACGTAACTCTGCCTGCGCTGATTTCCGACAACATGGTCCTCCAGCATCCGCAAGCCGCCGTGTGGGGGAAGGCGGATCCTGGCGAACAGGTCACCGTCAAAATCGCCGGGACTGTTGCCACAGCCACCGCCGATGGGGAAGGCCACTGGCGCGTCAAGCTTGACGGCTTGAAGCCGGGGTTCGTCGGGTCAATGACGGTTGCGGGGAATAACACGCTCACGATTCAAAACGTCGCTGTGGGCGATGTCTGGGTTGGTTCCGGGCAGTCGAACATGGACATGCCGATCGGGCCAAGCCCCGCAGGCATTTGGAAGCCCCTCCAAAGCGTTCTCAACGCCGAACAGGAAACCGCCGCCGCCAACTTTCCGAATATCCGGATGTTCACCGTCCCCTGGAAAGGAAGCGAAACCACTTTCAACGACGTGGAAAGCAATCAATGGGGCCAAGGGAAATGGGAGGTCTGCACGCCGGCAACCGTCCCGCTCTGGTCAGCGGTCGGGTATTTCTTTTCCCAGAAGCTCCATCAGGATTTGGGCCTTCCGATCGGGTTTATCCGATCCTGCATGGGTGGCACCACCTGCCAGACTTGGACGCCCACCGAAGTCTTGCAAGGTGATCCGGATTTTAAAGAACACTACTACATCCCGCGCCAGGAGGCGATAAGGGACTATCCACAGCTCAAGGAAAAATATGACAAGGAGCTTCTCCCCGCATGGACCGCTGCCTCCGAGTCGGCGAAAGCGGCAGGCCAACCAATTCCTCCAAAGCCGAACCAGCCGGCCCCGGCTGGCGCGACCCACTGCCCGAGCACGCTTTACAATGGGATGATCGCCGGGCTGACAAAGTATCCGATCAAAGGAGTCGTCTGGTATCAGGGCGAAACGGACCGCGTAGACGCGAGCCGCTACCGCCGAATGCTTCCTCAGATGATCGGGGCCTGGCGCAAGGCTTGGGGGCAAGGCGATTTCCCGTTTTACATCGTGCAGGTTGCTAATTATGGCGAGCAATATCCTTATCCCACCAGCAGCGGCTTTGCCGAGGTGCGCGAGGCGCACCGGGAGACTGCGCTCAAAGTGCCGAACTCCGGTTTGGCCGTTACGATCGATATCGGACAAGCCAAAGACATTCACGCCGCCAACAAGCAGGAAGTGGGACGCAGGCTCGCCTTGGTCGCCGAAGCCAAGACCTACGGCAAGGAGATCGTCTATTCCGGACCTGCCTTTGCCTCTGCCCAGTTTGATGCTGGCAACGTCACCGTCACCTTTCAGCCAGGCACCGCTGCTGGCCTGACTACGCAGGACGGCGGACCGATCAAAGGATTTGCGATTGCGGGCGAAAAGAAGGTATTTGCCTGGGCGGATGCCAAGATCCTCCCTGGCGTCGCCGGCTCCAAAGAGGCCGAAGGGACCGTTTTTCTCTCTTGCCCGCAAGTCGCCAAACCAGTCGCCGTCAGATATGGATGGGCCGACAATCCTCAGGTGAATCTGGTCAACCAATCGGGTCTGCCTGCGGTTCCCTTCCGCTACGAGGGATGGAGCCCCAACCAATAATACTTATTATGAAAACTCTTCACTTATTCTTGGCTTTGACATCCAGCGCCTTATCGCTCGTCGCGCAGCAGGCTCCTCTGCCCAACCCGTCGTCGGCTTCTTCAACTATGAACATCGTATTTATTGGGGACAGCATCACCTTTGGTGCTTGGCTGGATAACGAAGGAAATGACAAACGCCTCGCTCAGGCCCCTCCAATGAATTGCGCCCATGAGCTGGAAAAGCGGATGCCCAACACCCCTATTTACACTTCCAATCAGGGTTATTGCGGCTATGGCACCGGCGCTTTCCTGCCGCCTGCTACTGAGGCGTTTATCGCCGTGAAGTCGGCAGCCGAGCAGCTAAAGGCCACTCATCCCGGACAGCTTATTTTTTCGATCATGCTCGGAACTAATGACAGCGCCAATACGAATCATGTTTCAGCTGTAGACTACCACAATAACCTCAAAAAAACCATTGATCAGCTTCTCTCTGATTTCCCTGATTGCAAGGTGGTTATCCATCATCCGATCTGGTATTCCCCCAACGCTCACAACAGATGGGATTATGAGGGCGATTCCGCGGCGGACCGGCTGAAGAGTTATTCTCCAAAAATCGATTCGCTTGTGACGGAATATAATAGCAGTCATCCGAATCGTGTTTATGGCGGTGATACTTTTGCCTACCAGTACTTTGCTGCTTACTACAAGTCAGAGATCGTCAGGGAACCCGGTAAGAATGGGGACTTTTATTTGCATCCTAATGCCATCGGAGCAGCGAGCCTCGGGAAATTCTGGGCGGCAGCCCTATGCGCCGTTCTTCAGCCGTAGAAAGGCCATATCTCCGAAGCCTCCTCTCCCCCTATGAAATTCCCGAGTTCCATTTTATCCGTTGGATTCCCGTTTTTGGCCATTTTTCTTGCGGTCATGTTCGTCAGTCCCGCGTGGGCCGATGTCGTTTTGCCATCTATTATCTCCAATCACATGGTGTTGCAGAAAACGGCCAAGGCTCGGATCTGGGGCAAGGCTGATCCTGGCGATGATGTCTCGGTGACGCTCGACGCTGCGAGCGGCAAAGCCACCGCCGGGCCCGATGGGAAGTGGTCCGTCGAGTTGAACCTGAGCGAGAGCAAGCCCGGTCCGTTCGAGATGGTCGTGCAGGGGACGAACCACATCGCCGTCGAAGATGTCGTCGTGGGCGAAGTCTGGGTCGCCTCCGGGCAATCCAATATGGAATTTCCCATCAAGGGCTGGGCCAGTGTCATCGGCGCAGACGAGGAGATCGCAGCCTCGGCCAATCCGATGTTGCGCCAGTTCCTCGTGAAAAAAGCAACCTCTTTTGATCCGCTGGACAAATGTGTTGGTGAGTGGACCGTCGCCGGACCCGATACGACTGCGAACTTCACCGCCGTCGGCTATTTCTTTGGCAAGAAGCTGCAACAGGAACTTCAAACGCCTATCGGCATCCTGAACAGCAGTTTGGGCGGCACCCCCGTCGAAGCTTGGACGAGCCGGGAAGCGCTCGCCACGGTTTCCGAATTGAAGGAATCCGGGGAACGGCAAATCGCGGAGTACAAAGCTTACCCCGAAAATAAAACCACCTTCGTCGCCGCTTTCGGCAAATGGATCGCGGACAACGCCCGCGAAGACAAGCCGAGCTCGGACGCCGCCGCCTATGCCGGAACGACCATCGTCCCTGAAGACTGGATCAAAATCCCACTTCCCGGGCCCGTGGCCGCACCCGGCCTGCCCGCCAGCGGCGTCTTCTGGCTGCGCAAGGAAATCTCCATCGATGCGAACCAATCCGGCAAGCCGCTGATCTTACCCCTCGGCTTGCTGGAGGACTTGAACTTTGAGTCGTTCTACTGGAACGGTCAACTAATCAAGGCGACCACTTTCAGCAACCTGCCGGGGCGGAAAGCCTACCGCTTTTGCACGATCCCTCCGGAGCTGGTCAAGGAAGGCAAGTCCGTCGTCGCCGTGCGCATCTACGCGCCGGTTTCCGCACCGAATTTCATCAATTGCTTTGACCATCACCGGTCGGGGCCGTTGTGGGTCGGTAAAGAATGGCTCGCCAAAGCGGAACATGCGTTTTCCGCGCTCAGCGAGCAGCAGGTGGCCTCCGCGCCGGTTGCCCCGCTCGAACGCCAGCCCCCGCACTACATTAGCGGATCGCTCTATGGCGGGATGATCGCGCCGGTCGTGCCGTTCGCCATCCGGGGTGCCATCTGGTATCAAGGCGAATCCAATGTTCCGCGCGCCTGGCAATACCGCACCGCCTTCCCGCTCTTGATCCAGGATTGGCGTGCACAATGGAAGCAGGGCGACTTCTCGTTTTACTTTTGCCAACTGGCCAACTGCGGAGGCAAGAACGCAAAGCCTGGCGAAGATTCCTGGGCGGAACTTCAGGAAGCGCAGGCGAATGCCCTGAAGCTGCCCCACACCGGCCAAGCGGTCTTGATCGACCTTGGCGAAGCGGCCGATGGCCATCCGCGCAACAAGCGGGACGTTGGGGATCGGCTGGCGGCACTGGCCTTGGCCAAGGATTATGGAAAAGCCGTCGCGTTCTCCGGCCCGGTTTACCAATCGCTGAAGATCGAGAACGGAAAGGCCCGCTTGAGCTTCGCTCACGTTGGGGGCGGACTGGTCGCGCATCCCGTTCCGGCGACCTATGTGAGGAGTTCCTTGAAAAACGAAACCGCGCCGCTCGTGCGCAACAGCCCCCAAAGCGAACTGGAAGGCTTCGCCATCTGCGGCGAGGACAAAAAATGGGTGTGGGCGGATGCCAAAATCGAGGGCGATACGGTGGTCGTAGGGAGCGATAAAGTCCCAGCACCCGTGGCCGTCCGCTACGGATGGACCGCGAACCCGACGTGCAACCTTTACAATAAAGCCGGATTCCCCGCCTCGCCGTTTCGCACCGACAACTTCCCCGCCTCTACACTAAACGTCAAATACTGATCTGAGTTAACAATATGCTTACGATTTCAAACCTTCGCATCGAATACCAAAAGAATCCTCTCCGGATGGATGAGCTCTCCCCGCGATTCTCCTATGAGTTGACCGGCGGCTCGGCCCGGCAGAGCGCGTGCCGGATTCGCGTCGTTTCCGAAAGCGGCGAAGATGTATGGGGTAGCAGATTTGTCGCATCCGGCGAAATCATCCAACCCAAAACACGCTTTTGAACCACGGATGGCTCGGATTTCCACAGATCATCGAGGCAGGCAGGGAAAATCTGCGAGGGAGCGCACGCTTCCAGCGTGCAGGGTTTGGCATCCTGCCGAACCCATCCTGCCCGAGAGCCGCCCGAACATTTCGCCCGCCTCGGCGGGCTTTGGAGTGCCGCAACTTGCCACCGCCTTTTGATCCCAGCGCGGTTTCGCGATTCCCACGTTCGTATTTTTTGGGGTGCAGTCCACGGAAAAGCGCGGACTTGTCCGCGCCACTCCAAAGCGCTTCGCGCAAAATGCAGGGGCCGCGTCCTCTCGCCGCTCCGCTTCCCGGTTCTGTGAGCTCTGGAACTCCTGCAGAGTGGATGCCGGGGGCGTCATCCCTCCAATGCTTGCGCTGACGCGCGGATCAGGGATCGGAAACGCATTGCCTCAAGTCAAAATGACACAGGGGCATCAAAAAAGCAGGGAACCCTTCCGGCAAAATATTCTCGCTTGAAATGCACGGCCTGCGCATGATGCGGAACACCTTGTCCCGGACATGCTGAAAAAAGTCGTCCTCACGAACATCTACACCTCGAAGTCCACCGAGATCATCGTGGACACGGATGATGATACCAAGGCGGTGCTGGGGGCGGGAAAGGCACCGAATGAAACGGCGATCGTTTCGGATATCACCGGACTGGACGAGGGGCTGCAGCGCTTATCCGGAAAGAAGCCGACGATTGAGGAGGCGGTGACATTGTTCGGCGGTATGGCCCGGTGCCTCGAGCGGAACATCTCGACCATCAAGAGCCTGGAGCTGATGGCGGCCCGGCTGAAATCGCCCCGCTACCGGGGGGCGGTTGCCGACATCGCCCAGCACGTGCTCAACGGCGACAAGCTCAGCGACTGCTTTGCGATGCACCCCGACCTTTTCACAGAGGATGTCATCGCCCTCATCCGCGCCGGCGAGGAGTCGGGCCAGATCCATGCGGTTTTCAAGCAGATCGCGCGCGGGCGCAGCAATTCGGCGAAAATCCTGCGCAAGCTCAAGTCCGGCATGATCTACCCGGCGATCGTTCTCGTGCTGGCCGTCGGGGTTGTTATCATCATGGCCTTCACCCTGATCCCCGCGATTTCGAAGCTCTACGTCTCGATGAACGCCACGCTTCCGCTCCCGACACGGATCCTCATGGTGTTCTCGGACATCCTCCTGAAGCAGCCCTACCTGGCCGCCATCCCGATCATCGCGCTGATGGCATTTTTCAAATACTGGCCGAAGCTGTATTGCAAGCCGCCGGTGCAGATCGCCATCACCCACCTGCCCACCGTCGGAAACATCGTCCGGAAATCCGCCGCGATGGTGAGCTTCCGCACGCTGGCGCTTCTCCTGCAGGCGAACGTGAGGATCTCGATCGCTCTCGAGATCGCTGCGAAATCCTCGAACCATGTCGAGTTCGCGCGGTTCTACTTCGCGGTTCGCGACCACATCACCGACGGGCTCTCGCTTCCGGAGAGTTTTCTGATGGAATCCCACCGCCTCGGTCCGGACGGTCGCACGATCGCGGCCGTGGTGCAGATGGCCGGCGAGACCGGCGGCGTCAACGAGATGCTTGACGAGATCGCCACCGACTACGAGGAGGAGCTGGATGTCATCGCCAGCCAGATTGACAAGATCCTCGAGCCCATCGTCCTCGTCATGATGGGCTGTATCGTCGGGGGCCTCGTCTATGCGATCTACGGGCCGATCTTCAACCTCAGCCAGGTCATCCTGCCTAAAAAAGGACCATCCGCTCCGGCCGTGTCGGCCCCGCGTTGAGCGGCATGACGACAGGAAGCTCCGGCGCACCGGGTCCGGACGGCCCGAGGGGATCGCAAGGATGGATCGCACGGATCCTCGGGCTTCCCGCGCAGAGCGTTTACTCGAAGGCGCTCACTCTCTTTGTCATTTTCTCGTTCCTGCTCGGCTCGGCGGTTGTCCTGCTGACCAGCGAGATTATCCTCCGGGAATTTGAAGAAACCGAGCGTCAGGAAATGATCGCGACGCTCCAGAGGTTCACTCTCATGCTGTCCCGCGAGACGCGGCCGCTGGAGATTTCTGTGACCGACTGGATCGAGAGGAACAAATCCCCGGAGCGGGACTGGCTTCCCCCGGCCGGTGTGCTCGTGGCCCTCCATCTCGACTTTCTTTCGGTCGCAGATTCCTCCGGGCGGATCGAGCGCACGATGTTTCGCGATGCGGACGCGCCCGCTGGCTTTTCGGAGCCCTTCCGCTGGACACAATGGATGGATGGGACAGTCCGCCTGCCGAAGGCGGGCTTCATCCTTCTGGGAGACTCGCTGACAGCCATCGCCTGCCGGAGCGTGGACGGCGGCCGCCTGATCGCCGGCGGGAGGATTTTCGATGGCGAGTCGATGGCGTTCCTGGAAGGCATGTTTGGGGCGCGGGTGGTATTCACGCCGCTGCGGACTGTGAATGTGAGCGGCGAGAACAACGAGCCGCTCCTGCAGATGCTCGCACGCAACGAGTTTTTTGTGCGGGTCGCCGGCCCGAACGAGCTCGTCGGGCACATTCTCATCCGCGGGATCAACGGCACCCCGATCGGCCAGGTCCAGCTCTCCCAGGGACGGCCGCTTTATGCGGAGGGACTTCAGGCGGTGCAGGTGTTCCTCACGGTGCTCACGCTGGCCGGAGGAACGCTTTTTCTGGTGATGTGGATCCTCCTCGACCGGACGATCCTCGCGCGCATCCGCGATCTCACCAGGAAAGTGGAGGAAGCGGGACTTCCCCTCCACCTGGACTTCGGCGGAAGTGACGAGTTGGCCACACTGGCGAGGCGGATCGAGGGGCTCGCCGGCCAGCTCGATCGCGCACGGTGGAGCTACCGCGCGGTCGTCGAGGATCAGAACGAAATCATCTGCCGGTTCTCGCCCGGGTTCGAACTCACGTTTGCCAACGGAATTTTTCAGCGGATCTTCGCCAAGGGGGGGCGGGACAGCAGCTTTTTGCAGCACTGCCTGCCGACGGTCACCTTCGAGCTGCTCTCGCAAAAATTCCGGTGCCTCGAGCCCGGGCGACCGATTGAGACATTCATCCACCAGATCCTCGACGGCGAGTCCCTGGCACTTTGGCTCCGCAGCACGTTGCGGGCAAATTTTCTTCCGGACGGGACCTGCGCCGGCGGGCAGTGGGTTGCCGCGGATATTTCCCCACAGATCCAGGCGCAGCAGAGTCTTCAGAACTCCGAGCGGCAGCTCCGGACGCTTTCGAGCCGCCTGATGCGCCTCCAAGACGACGAGAGGAGGAAGATCGCGAGGGAGCTCCATGATTCGACCGCGCAGAGCCTTTCCGCCTTGGAGATGAACATGAGCCTGCTCGAACCTCTGGCGGGCGACGAGTCCATGCGGAAGATTGTCGCCGAGACCCGGCAGATCGCCCGCGACTGCTGTATGGAGCTGCGAACCCTTTCGTATCTCCTGCACCCGCCGCTCCTGGACGAAGTGGGCCTTCCGTTTGCCATCCGTTGGTTCGCGGATGGCTTCGCCAAGAGGACAGCGATCCCGGTCACGCTCGATCTGCCCCCGGAATTTCCCCGCCTCGAGACCGATGCCGAAACCACGCTCTTCCGCATCCTCCAGGAGGCGATGAGCAATATCTACCGCCACTCCGGTGCCGGGCGGGTCTGGATTTCCCTCGCGAGGGAAGGCAGCGAAGTGCGGCTGGAGGTTCGCGACAATGGGACGGGATTCGCCGAAGGAGACGGCTCCCGTCCGGGGGCGGGCGGCGGAGTCGGAATCGCCGGCATGCGGGAAAGGCTTGCCCAACTCGGCGGAGAGTTGGACATTCGTTCGTCGCCCTACGGGGTGAGCCTCGTCGTCAAAATCCTTTGCCATGGCCCAGAAAAAGAAAAAAATCCTGATCGCTGACGACCACGAGATCGTCCGTCACGGTGTCCGCAACCTGATCGCGAGCGTGCCGGCCTACGAGTGCTGCGGCGAGGCGACCACCGGGCGGGAGGCCGTGCGCCTTTGCGAGGAGATGCAGCCGGACGTCGCGATCCTCGACATCAGCATGCCCGAGCTCAACGGGATCGAGGCCGCTCGCCAGATTCTCAAGGTCTGCCCGCAGACGAAAGTTCTCATCTTCACGGTGCATGATGCCGAGCGCCTGGTTTACGAGGTTTTCCATGCGGGTGCGCACGGCTATATCCTCAAGTCCGACGCCGGGCGCCACCTGCTCTCCGCGATCGAGAGCATTCTCGGCGGGCGGCACTACTTCAGCTCCCAGGTCTCCGAAGTCCTCTTCGAAAGCTTTCAAAAAAAAGACATGCCGCATGTCGCGGCCGACGAGGTCTCGAAGCCGACTTCTCGCGAGAGCGAGATCATCCAGTTGCTCGCCGAGGGGCACAGCAACAAGGAGGTCGCCGCCAAGCTCGGGATCAGCGTGAAAACCGCCGAGACCCACCGCGCGACGATCATGCGCAAGCTCGGAATGCACTCGATCGGCGAGCTCGTCCGCTACGCCATCCGGAACCACATCATCCAAGCGTGAGGGGTGCTGACCCTTTCGACGATCTATGGAGCTGTCAAAAATATATGACTTGTCATCGGCTCGGGCATGTCTCTACCAAAGTGACATGGAAATGCTGCATCAGTGTGGAATTGACTGGCAACCGCCCGCGACACCCGAAAAGCGATTGCCTGTCAGCAAACCACAGTGATGACACGCCGCGAGCGCTTGATGGCCACATTGCGGGGCGAGGCAGTTGACCGTCCGGCGGTGAGCTTCTATGAGATCGGCGGGTTCCAGATTGATCCTGAAGATCTCGACCCTTACAACATCTATAACTCGTCCGTCTGGCAGCCGCTCTTGCAACTTGCGGAGAACCACACCGACATCATCCGCATGGTGAGTCCGGTGCGAGCCCGGTCGATTGACCCGACCGGTTCCGCCTCCGGCGCGCGCTGGCACGAGTTTTTCCGGGAAGACACGCAGGACGACGGGGAGGCGCAGATCACGCGCACCGTGTTGACTGTTGCCGGACGGACGATGACGCAGGTCACGAAACGCGAACGCCATATCAACACCATCTGGACGGTCGAGCATCTGCTCAAAGATGCCGACGACGTCGAAGCCTATCTTGCTATTCCGGACGAGGTATTCGCTGAGCACATTGATACCGGACCTCTCGAAGCCAAGGAAGCCGCGCTCGGGGATCGGGGTATCGTGATGGTGGACACGGAAGACCCCCTCTGCGCCGCAGCAGCCTTGTTCAGCATGGAAGATTACGCGGTGCTGGCATTTACCGAACCGGCCTTGTTTCACCGCTTGCTCGAGAAAATGGCGATCCGCATCCAGCCACGCACCGCCGAGGTCAGCCGCCGGTTTCCCGGCCGGCTCTGGCGCATCTACGGTCCGGAGTATGCCTCCGAACCCTACCTGCCGCCGCAGTTGTTCGACGAATACGTCGTGCGCTACGTCACCCCCATGATCCGCGAGATCCATGCCCACGGCGGCTACGCACGCATCCATTGTCACGGCCGGCTGAAAAACATCCTCGACAGGATAGCCGCGATGGGCGCGGATGGATTGGATCCGATCGAGCCGCCTCCGCAAGGCGACATGGAATTGCGCGAGGTCAGGGAACGGCATGGCCGGCAACTCGTCCTGTTCGGCAACCTGGAGATTGCCGACATCGAAATGCTTCCCGCTCCCGCGTTTGCCGAGAAGGTGAAGCGCGCCTTGGACGAAGGCACCTCCGGCGAGGGCCGAGGCTTCGTTCTGCTCCCCTCCTCCGCACCTTACGGCCGCAACCTTTCGCCGTGCACTCTCCGCAACTACGAAACCATGATCCAACTCGCAGAGGCCTGGTAAGGGCAGGGCAATAAGAAGCCGATTGCGTGTCGGGTGATATCGGCGGAGAGGTGACGGGGAAGCGAGAGTGTTTCCCTGCGAAGTTTCACCGCAAGTTCCCATGCGCTGACCGCGCTGAGAATCGGCTCGTTGGCCGGAGAGGAAATCGCCGCAGCAGCTTTCCTGCCGAGTTTTCCGGAGCCGGTGGCCCACCAGAGCACGGCATGCGTGTCGAGCAACAGCTTCACAGGCAGGCCAGGGGATCGCCGGTTCCCTCCCAAGCCGCCAACTCTTCATCGTTCATCGGATCAAAAAATGCGGAGTCCGGGATTTCGATGCCCGTCCACTCACGCGGCGGCCGCCGGCCGGCAATGTCGGAACCAAACGGGCCACGGCTTTCCCGGCTTTGGCAACAACGATCACTTCTCCTTCCTGCACACGCTCGATCAACTTGGAAAAATGAGTCTTCGCCTCGTGGATGTTGACGGGGGCTCCCTGCATGGGGGAATTTAGTCCGCCATGTTAGTCCATTGTCAAGCGACTCTTTGCTCCGGTACTGCCTGCGAGCGTGATCAGAGCAGCTCGGCAATCTGCACCGCGTTGAGAGCCGCGCCTTTGAGGAGCTGATCCCCGCAGACCCAGAAGGAGAGTCCGTTTTCCATCGCGCAGTCGCGGCGCATCCTGCCCACGAAGCAGTCGTCCTGCCCGGCGCATCCGAGCGGCATCGGATATCCGTCTTCGACCAGCTGAACCCCGGGAGCCTGACGGAGCGCGTCGGCCGCCTCGCCCAGGTCGACCGACCGCACGAACTCCGCGCTGACCGCCACCGAATGGGCGCGGAAAACCGGCACCCGCACGCAGGTCACCGACGCATGGAACGCCGGCAGGTGCATGATCCGCCGCCCCTCGTTCTGCATCTTCATCTCCTCTTTCGTGTAGCCGGTCTCCAGAAACGAATCCACCTGCGGGATCACATTGAACGCGATCTGGTGCGGGAAGACCACGGGAGAAAACTTTTTGCCGTGCGCGAGCGCATCCACCTGGCTGCGCAGCTCCTCGAGCGCGCGCGCCCCGGCACCCGAGACCGCCTGGTAGCTGGACGCAAAAATCCTTTTGACGTGAAATCTTTTATGGAGCGGATGGAGGGCGATCAGGGTGATGGCGGTCGTGCAATTCGGGTTGGCGATGATCCCATGGTGGGTTCTGATGTCGTCCGCATTGATCTCGGGCACCACGAGCGGGACATCGTCGCACATGCGGAACGCCGACGAGTTGTCCACCACCACGGCCCCCGAGTCCACGGCCACCGGCCCGAACTCTTTCGAGATTCCGGATCCCGCGCTGAACAGGGCGATGTCGATGTCTTCGAAGGAATTCATGCCCAGCGCCTCGATCGCGATCTCCTCGCCCCGGAACTCCAGGGTTTTCCCGGCGGAGCGGGCGGAGGCAAGGAGCCTGAGCCTGGAAACGGGAAAATGGCGGCGCTCCATCACCCGAAGCATCTCGACGCCCACGGCGCCGGTTGCCCCAACGATTGCTACCCGCAAAGTTTTTGACATAATAAAAAAGTATGGCTGACAACGACAATCCCCCCTCGGCTTGTTCGCTCCGTGTGGACGTGGCGCGGCAGACTCTGTATCTTCTCTCGAATGGCGCGGCGGTCAAGTCCTGGCCGATCTCCACCTCAAAATTTGGACTCGGTTCCGAACCGGGAAGTTTCAGGACCCCGCTCGGGCGGTTCCGGATCTGCGAAAAATTCGGCGGCGGGGCCCCGGCGTGGTCGGTTTTCAAAAGCCGCCGCCCGACTGGGGAGATCGCGGTGCCGGGAGGCGAGGAGGACGGGGTGCTGTCCCGGATCCTCTGGCTCGAGGGGCTCGATGACGCAAATGAAAACACGCGCGGCCGCTACATATACATCCACGGCACGAACCAGGAACACCTGATCGGAACACCCGCAAGCCACGGGTGCGTGCGACTCCGGAATGCCGACGTGATCGAGCTCTTCCTTCTGGTCCCGTCAGGCACAGAGGTCGAGATCGCCTGAAAAATAGAAACGAAAAGATGTTGTCAGCCCCTCTGGTTATGACAAGGTTGAGCTCGGCAACATGCCAAGAAAGGAGGGGAAACCAATCGTGAATATCGTTAAAATCGCAGCAGCAGTAGCTATCGCAGCAGCCGCTCTCAGCCTCGGCGCTTGCGCCAGCAAGCCCAAGCCGGCTCCGGCTCCGAGCAGTGTGCATATGTCCAAATAACCCGTTTGCGCCGGGCGGGGAGAAATTCCCGCCCGGCCATCTTTTCTTGTGCTGTTCGCCCTCAAACGCCTTCTTCTCCTGTTCCTGCTCGTGCTTGCGGGCTATTGCTTCTGGCCGCGCTCGCCGTCGCTCTCCGCGTTTGATCCCGAAAAAATGGCACGGCTTCAGATCGCCGTCTGGAAAGATGCCGCAGGAAAAAAGCAGCAGGAAGTGTTCTGGCTGCTCTACGAGATCTACGAGAGGCAATACCATCTCCCGCCCGTCTCTTCGCTGGTGATGGCGTCCGACACGTCCCGCGCCCTCGCCATTTTTCACACCGCCCCGGACGCCGCCGATCAGGACAAGGCCCTCGTGCCCCTCCGAACCGTCTTTGCCAGGCTCAAGAATGCCACCGAAGCGAAGTTCGACGCCAATGTCGCCGCGCATTTCGAACTCGTGATCTGGACGCTCCGCGCCAACCATGCCAAACGCGCCCAGCTCACCTCCTCATGGTCCGACCTCCTCGGTGTCCTCTACGGCTGCTCCGCCGCCGATGCCCTCCCTCCCTCAAAAATGTTCGCCCAGGCGGCGAAGCTCGCCGACGAGGGAAAATGGGACGAGGCCCGCACAACTGCCGCGGAGGCATGGACGGCGGTCAAAGCCCTCGGTCTTGGGCAGCCGTGACGGGCCCCTCAAAACTGCTGCTGGATAATTTCCGGCGGATCCTGCATGATGCCCATCATGACCGATACCATCGCTATGCTCCTCGCGCTTCAGGACAAAGACCAGCGCCTCCGCACGCTCCGCTCCGAACTGGAAGCGATCCCGGCCGAAAAATTCACGAAGGAACGCCTCATCGCCGAGGCCGCCCAGCGGCTGGAAACGGCCCGCGGTAGCGCTCGGGAAATCGAGGTGAAAAAAAAGACCCTCGAGGTCGAAGCCGCCGCCAAGCGCGACCAGATCGCACGCTACAAATCCCAGCAGATGCAGACACGCAAGAACGAGGAGTTCTCCGCGCTCGCCCACGAAATCGAGGGCGCAGAAAAGGCCGTCTCTGCCCTCGAGGATCGCGAACTGGAACTGATGGAGGAGGCCGAGGTGCTCAAACCCCAGATCACGTGCGCTGAACAGGCGTTCCAGGCCGACAAGACCAAATTTG
Source organism: Verrucomicrobiia bacterium (assembly GCA_037128135.1). Lineage (GTDB taxonomy): Bacteria > Verrucomicrobiota > Verrucomicrobiia > Chthoniobacterales > Terrimicrobiaceae > QYQL01. Next base: position 17,794 of record JBAXXD010000037.1, on the reverse strand, counting down.
AATCCCAGATCGGCGCACTGGCCGAAAAATCCACCAACCTGAAAACCCGGATCGCGGACCTCGAAGCCGCCCGCACAGCGGCCGCCGCAGATGTTGAGGAAGATCTCCTCGACCGCTACGACCGGCTCTTCCGCACGAAAAACGGGCTCGCCGTCGTCGCCTTGGAACACGATGTCTGCACCGGTTGCCACATGAAGGTCACCACCCAGACAACCGTCGAACTCCGCGGGGAAAAGTCCATCGTTTCCTGCCCCCAGTGCGCCCGGATCCTCCACCTGCCCGCATAAATGAACCGACGCCCTCGAAGACTCCGCCGGAACGATGCCATCCGCCGCCTCGTCCGCGAAACCCGCCTCACGACCGATGACCTCATCTGGCCGCTCTTCGTCCACGCCGGATCGAAATCTTCCCCCATCCCCTCCATGCCGGGCGTCCTCCGCCATTCCCTCGCCTCGCTCGTCCAAGCTTGCGCCGAGGCGGAGCAACTCGGCCTTCCCGCCGTCGCAATCTTCCCTGCGATCGATCCCGCCCTCAAAGACCCCCAGGGCACTCACGCGCTCAGCCCCGACAACCTCCTCTACCAGGCCGTCCGCCGTGTGAAAAAAAAGTGCCCGGATTTGCTCGTCATCACCGACGTCGCCCTCGACCCCTATACATCCCATGGACACGACGGACTCCTTTCCGCCGATGGAAAATCTGTGGACAACGATACCACGGTCGAACTCCTCTGCCGCCTCGCCGTCCTCGAGGCCGACGCCGGAGCCGATATCGTCGCCCCATCGGATATGATGGACGGCAGGGTGCGCGCAATCCGCGAAGCGCTGGATCTCGCGCACTTCGCAGACACGGCGATCCTTTCCTATGCCGCAAAATACGCCTCCGCGCTTTACGGTCCCTTCCGCGACGCCGTGGGAAGTAAAATCGGCAAAAATGCGATCAGCAAGGCGACCTACCAGATGGATCCCGCGAACCGCCGGGAGGCCCGGATCGAGATCCAACTGGATGAAATGGAAGCAGCTGATATCGTTATGGTTAAACCGGCATCTTACTATTTGGATGTTATTCGCGAAGTCCGCGAACTGTCCAACCTTCCGGTCGCCGCCTATCAGGTGAGTGGCGAGTATGCGCAGATCCACGCGGCCGCGCGACTTGGATGGCTTGACTACGAGGCGACGCGTGACGAATCGCTTGTGGCGATCAAGCGTGCAGGCGCGGATATGATCCTCACGTATTTTGCCCGCGAGGTCGCGGAAGGAATTTCCCGGGGAGCATGCGCGCCCTCGCGTGTGGTTTCCGGTGCCCCCACCGGAAAGAATCGAACTCCGCGCCGTGGCAAGGGCCTCTCTCCAAAAACCGAATCATTACGATGAAAAACCGCGGCATCTTGCCGCTTGAATCCCTTCTCCATGCGGCGGACCCCACCGATCAACGACGCCCTCTGTGCTCGGCCTTCCTTCCGGTCGTAATCATATTCGGGTGTGCGTGGCCTTCCTTCTGAAAAAATGATTCGGATCCAAATGTCGAAAAAAAATAAAAAATCTTTTTGAGTATAGGACAGTCTTTGACCTACCTGCCCCGGCAGGATCCCCCGCATGAACCTCACCAAACGCCCCCGCCGGATATCCTTTTCCCCACGCCCGATTCCGCTATCCTGACCCCCGCCGCCCCGGACGCCATGCCACCCTTCGCTCGCTTCGCCCCAAATCAGTGACATGAAAAAAAGCTGCCCCAATTTTCTCCCCAAGCGCGCATTTCCGGATACCCTCAAAGTCATTAACGGCATGAAATCCTACCCTGTATCTTTGGAAATCTCGGGACCCCTTTCCCCAAATTGACCGAGCCATGAATTTCAAACAACTCCTCGCTCATCCAGAGCAAGCGCTCGCTAGCCATCTCGGCGGGGTTGCACAACTTGCAGAAGACTTTGCAGGCTCGTTTGGCGCAAGCAGCCATGGGAAACTTACCGGGCTGCTCCATGATTTGGGCAAGGCCGAAAGCGTTTTCCAGGGGCGTATGGAGGCAATCAAAGCAGGCAAGAGCGACCCTGGAGGCAAAGAGGCACATGCCCATCACGGCGCGGCGCTCGCACTTGCGCAAGATCATTGGCCCGCCGCGTTTGTGGTAAACGGACATCATGCCGGATTGCACAACCGCGGAGATTTGGCGAAACGGGCGAATTATCAAGCGCGGGCAGAAGCATGTTTGGAAAAGCTCAAGCACGAGGGATTCAGCGAGATTCCTGAGAAATTCGGGCCGATTCTGCCAACATGTTTGGAAGCCTTGGGTGATGACACGCAACGCCAGATGATGGCGGTGGAACTTTTCACCCGTTTTCTGTTCAGCGCGCTGGTGGATGCGGATCGCTTGGACACAGAACGAAGTGACCCCGAATCCCTGCACGCCGTGCATGACCGGCAGGCATGGCGCACGTTCGACGCCATCAAACTGTCGGAACAGGTGAACAACTTCATCATAGGCAAGCGCCGCGATCCAGCGACGTTGGCCGGGCGCGAGCAGGATGTTCAACGAGTTCGCGATGAGGTCGCTGAACTGTGCCGTGCGGCTGCGAACGAACCTCGCGGTTCATACTCACTGACTGTGCCTACGGGTGGCGGCAAGACCCTCGCTTCAATGCTCTTTGCCCTCAACCACGCAAAGGCCCACGCGCAGGAAGAAGCGGGCCAGAGCGAAACCGTATGGAAACCGATGCGCCGCGTCATTGTGGTGATTCCCTACCTCAGCATCATCCAGCAGACGGCATTCGAGTTGCGCAAAGTATTCGGAGATTTGTTCTGGAGGAAGGATGCCGTCAACCCGCAGACCGGACAGAAATCCAAACATCCCGACACAGGCGAGGAAGGTGCTTGGATCGAGAACGACGACCCCAATCACAAACGCGTGGTTTTGGAACACCACAGCAGCGCCGCCGATCCCGTGTTGGACGAAAAGAAACTTCGCGACGGCAAGGGCAGTGACTACTCCCGCGCTCGCTCTCTTCGACAGCTTGCCGCCGAAAACTGGGATGCTCCCATCATCGTCACAACTAGCGTTCAGTTCTTCGACTCGCTGTTCTCGCGCCGCCCGGCGGACGCGCGCAAGCTCCACAACATCGCGCAGTCGGTGATCATCTTCGACGAAGTGCAAACCCTCCCGCCACATCTGCTCCAGCCGATTCTTGACGTGCTCGGCGAACTCACCAACCCCGAGCGGCCCTACGGCTGTTCAGCGGTCTTCTGCACCGCGACGCAACCGGCGCTCGGCCAAGACCCGGAAAACCCCGACGAATTTCCCTGCGGGTTGAAAAACATCCGTCCCATCGTTCCACCCACAACCGCAGCGAAGCATTTCAATGACCTCAAGCGCGTGGAGTATTCAGGCGTTCAGCAGGACAGCGAACCGGAAACTCTCACCGCCGAGCAAGTGGCCGAGCGAGCCACCGCCAACGAACGAAAGCAATGCCTGGTCATTGTCAACACTCGCAAGTCAGCGCGGCAGGTGTTCGCCGCTGTTCAGTCCCAAGCCAAAGCGATGGGTTCGCCGGATGCTGCGTTTCACCTTTCCACTTGGATGATACCCGCTCACAGATTGCAGGTGCTCGAAGCAGTCCGGCAGCGATTGGCGGAAAAGAAACCGTGTTTCCTCGTCAGCACGCAGTGCATCGAAGCAGGCGTGGACGTGGACTTTCCCGAAGTCTGGCGCGCTTACGGCCCTTACGATTCTATCGTGCAAGCGGCAGGGCGCTGTAATCGCGAAGGCAAACTCAGTGGTTTGGGCAAAGTTCATGTCTTCCGCTTGGAAGGCGATGATCCCGAAGGCCGCTCCGGCATCTACGGGACGGCCACGAATCAAACGACGCTGCTCCGCAAGATGGGCCGGGCGCTTCCCGAAGACCCAAGCTCATTCGGTGACTATTTCCGGTTGCTCTATCAAATCAGCGTCCCAGACGAATGTCTGATTCAACAGAACCGCGCCGAACTCCGTTTTGAGGAAGTCAGCAAGCTGTTCAACTTCATCGAGTCGTTCACGACCCCACTGCTCATCGTCGAACAAGTCGTCAACGGCGAACCCGTCAGGACTCCAGCGTGGGCAATTTATGATGCCGCCCGCAAGCGCCCGATTCCGGGAGAGCAGGGCTATGGCTGGTTCACTCGTGACGAGTGGCGACAGCTTCAACCTTACATTCTCAACCTTGATTACCGAAACAAAACGGTGCGAGCGGCCCTCGGCCTCTATGCCCGACCAGTGTTCGATTCGGACGATGATGAACTTAAAATCTGGGGTGCGGGGAATTCCGGTTACAACGGTGGTCTCAACGGAACTGGAATCGAATTTGCACCGGACTCAACCAATTTGCTCAAGGAGATTTATTGATTATGATTTCCGACCCCATCTGTCTTCGCGTCAAAGGCCCGTTCGCCTGTTTCACGATGCCGGAGTTTCACGTCGAGCGCGTGAGCTATCCCGTCATCACACCGTCCGCCGCGCGTGGCATCCTGGAGGCCATCCTTATGAAGCCTGTGGAGAAACCCGATGCGGCGAAGCGCCAGAACAAGACCGGCTTCCGCTGGCACATTCTGCGTCTGGGTGTCATTCGCAAAGGTGTCCTCATGCCACTGCTTCGCAATGAACTCGGTTACGAAAGCCATCCGGCATACGGCAATGCTCGCGGCTTCGACATTGCGGACAAGCGCGCTCAACGCCACAGCCTGATTCTTTCTGGCGGCGCGGATAACAGCGGCAACCGCCTGATGCTCGATTACCTGATCGAAGCGTGCCTCGAAATTGAAGACGACCTCGGACTGGGCGGCGTCCGCAATCGCCAGCCCCGTTGGAAGACCGTTCAGGTCATGGCGAAATATCACCAGATGTTCCTGCGCCGCGCCCGCACCGGCCAATGCTTCTATCAACCGTTCTTTGGCTGCCGGGAATTCTCGGTGGCTGAATGGGAACTCGTCGAAGATTTCGACAAGGAAGCCCACGACTGGCGGCTACCGGCTGACGTTCAAGCGCAGATGCAGACCATGAACGACCACTTTGGTTTCACGTTCCGGGATTTCGATTTCGGACGCTTCTGGAACGATTTCGACGGACGCGCCTTCAACCCTGAAACCGGAATGCCGAGACTGACCGCCGCTCGTTCGCTCAACGCGAAAGCCAACGCCGGTTGGATCGCCGTCAGTCGCGTCGAGAGCGGAAAGGTGGTGGCGGTATGATCTGCGAACTCATTCGCGTTGCCGAGTTGAACGGCATCACGGGCTGGGAGGCAATTCGTCGCCGCCCGATCCACTGGTTCATTGACTTGGATTGCAATGGGCGAGTTTGGAACTTTAGTCCTACTACCGTCTCCGTCTTCACGAAAAGCGGCGAACGCAAGGATACGCGAGGGAAAAAGTTCACAGTTGCGGCGAACTACCACATGCAGTGGAAGAATCAAAAGGTGCAGGGCGTCTGCCTGAACGATAGCAACTGGTTGCCAGATTTCCTTTCCGGGCCAGCCAATGAGATATTTCCTGCGGGAGTTACCGAAGATCGCATCCACGGTTTGCGCGACGTGATCAAGGCGAGAAAGCAAGGCGGCAAGAAGTTTCCAGATCGCAACCGGCTCTCCAAGTTGAGTCTGTGGCGGCGGTTGGTGTTCAAGGCCGAGCGCGAGAATCCAGATAATGCGATTATCAAAGCAATCGCGACCTATATCCGTATTCCCAACAAGCTGCGGTTTTCGGATTTGCCGGTTTCATTCGCCGGAGATGGAGGGCAACGCCTTCTCGATGACTTGGACGGTGGAAAGGAAACCATCTCCTTCCGCGTCAATGGGCGCATTGCAGTTGCAGACCCCGAATTGCGCCGCTGGTGGATGGAGCAAGTGCGGAAGCAAAGGGTGGAGGTCATGGAGCAACTGCCGGTGGGCGCAGATGCTTACCAATCCGGCGAAGGCCCTGTAACGCAATATTTCCCCACAGTGTTCTCTAGCATCCCGTTTGCATCATTCAACGCCGCGCCGTTTACCAGCTATGGGCTTGGCAGCCAGACGGCGACGATGCGTTTGGAAACTGCCGAGAAGACATCGGCTGGACTGAACTGGCTTCTGTCGCGGGATGATACCCGGCTCAACCTCGCGGACGAAACCGCTGTGTTCTGGGCGATGCCGGAAGCTCAGATATTGGGTAAGGCACGAGCCTCCGCCGTGCCGTTCGTCCGGCTTTTGGAGAAAGCAGACACCTTGGCCGTTCGAGATTTTTTGCGCGGTATCTGGGGTGGCCGACCCGTTCAGATAGAAGCCGGACGATTCTACGCGGCGACTTTGTTGCCAGGCCAAGGCCGTTTTTCCGTTCGCTCCTGGCACACGGACACGCTTCCACGCGCACAGGACAACCTCAAGAAATGGTTCACTGCTCTGAGCTTGGATTCGCAGGAAGAAGGAACTCCCACACTGAACCAACTCGCAGAAGCAACGATCTCGAAGGCAAAACGCCAGAAGTCGAAACCCGCTCCAGCTACCTATTCCGCCCTGTTCGAATCTGCTCTCTTTGGTCAGCCGCTGCCGCATCAAATCTTCGCCGCCGCCATTTCCCGGCAGGAGGTTGAGATGACTGGCCAGGATCACAACGCGAAACCTTTCAGTGAGCGACTGCGCGCCCGCACCAGCCTGATACAACTCTACTTCACCCTCAACAAAGGCATCACCATGAACGAAACCTATGACAAAACCGCCGTTCGGCCTGAGCATCGCACGGCTTTTCTCTGCGGGCGATTGCTCGCCGTGCTCGATCACATCCACAACGAGGCCCATGAGGGAAAGTCGGCGTCTTCGCCAGCCACCCGGCTTTACGGCGCGGCATCCAAAACTCCGGCGCTGGCCTTTCCGCAACTCTGCCAGCTTGTCCGCCACCATCTGGACAAACTCGGCAAATACGACCGCGACCGATTCCAGGATGGTGTGCCAGCGGCAAAGCGTGCCGACGGCGTGAACGAAGATTTTGAGGGATTGTCCGATGTCGTCTCCCAACTCAAGGAAGCGGCTGGTGGAGCTTTTCCCCGGATGCTCTCGTTGGAAGAACAGGGCGTCTTTGCCATCGGCTTCTACCACCAGCGCAAACGCTGTGAGAACTGGCCGCATTTCAAGAAGAGCGAGAAACCAAACAAACAACCTGAAACCTCAACCCCGACAGCCTGATTTATGAACAACGAAATCCAACTGCATCACAAACTCATCACACTGCCGACCGGCAAGCGGGCATCTGACTTCGTGGCCGAGCGCCATGACATCGTGTTCCTGTTCGACTGCGCCAAGTCGAATCCGAACGGTGACCCCGACACGGGCAATATGCCTCGCGTCCAGCCAGATTCGCTCAAAGGCCTGGTCACGGACGTTTGCCAGAAGCGCAAGGCTCGCAACTTCTTCAGTCTCTACAACCCCGACGGGACTCCGCGCCCCGACGGAACAACCGCATTTGGCTACCAGATTTTCATCCGAGAGAACGCTGTGCTCCAAGAATCAATGGAGTCACCCGAAATCGAAGCGCTTGCCCGGAAAATATTCGCCGAAGAACTGGGACAGAAGCCGGAAGCGTGGGATGCAAAGGGCAAAAAGAAAGGTGGTAAAGGTAAGAAGTCAGAGAAAACAGAACCAGAGCAGCCGGACGAGGCGGAGAAAGAGGAGATCAGTCCGGCGGACGATTTCAAGAAGCAGTCATATCGCGCCGCGCTGCTCCGCACTTTTTTCGATCTCCGTGCCTTCGGCGGCGTCATTTCAACAGAAGGTCCGCTCAAGGGAAGTTTCTATGGGCAAGTCCGTGGGCCGATCCAGTTCACTTTTGCAGAGAGCCTAGACAAGGTGCTGCAACTTGACTCGACGATCACCCGTTGTGCGGTTGCGAGTGTAAAAGAGAAGGACAAGCAACAAAAGGAGGAGGACGGCGATAGCAGTGGAAATCGAACGATGGGCCGCAAGCACGGCATTGATTACGGCCTTTACCGCTGCCACATCCACTTCTCGCCCGCGTTCGCGGCCAAGACCGGCTTCACCTATTACGATTTGGACAACTTTCTGTTCGCGCTCGCGAATATGTTCCGTGATGACCCGGCCTCGGGCCGCTTCCTGCGGGTGGTTGGCCTCGTGGATTTTCAGCACCAATCAGCACTCGGCAATGCGCCTGCGCACAAGTTGTTTGAACTGGTGGACGTAAAGGGCAAAAAGAAAACGCAAGACGGCAAGGAGGTTTTTGAATCGTCCGGCAGCGAGTTCCCGCGCGCCGGTGAGGCGGGGCAGATTGTGGATTATCACGGTTCAGCTCCGGGCGAACTGGATGAACATACAGATGTTCCCGGCTACGAAAACAAAGGCATCACAGCTCGGAAAATCGTTTGGGAAATCCCGCAGGATCACCTCCCGTGAAGCCATGAGCGCAATGACCCAGGCCCTGATACAGGAAATCCAAAGCGCGCCGGAAAGCGTCCGGCGGGAGGTCTTCGATTTCCTGATGTGCCTGAAAGGCTGGCCGCAAGCGGAAGGAGCCGGGAGTCTGCTGCCATTGGCACAAACGGCATGGGCCGCTGACTGGAACACCACGGAGGAGGATGAGGCATGGCGCGAATTGTAAGCGGGGATTAGCCATGTCCGACCCGCTCCCCCTCTCTCTGCTGAACGACTATCTCTACTGCCCGCGCCGGGCGGCACTGAAGATCAACGATGGTCTGCGGAGCGCGAACGAGCACACGCTTCGAGGCGACCTGAACCACGAGCATGCGGATCTGCCGGGATTCGAGCACCGGGCGGGATGGAAGCTGCTGCGCGCCCTGCCGGTCTGGTCCGACAGGCTCGGGCTCAATGGCAAGGCGGACATCGTCGAGGTGCGGGAGTCCGGCGGGCGCGTCGCCGAGGCGCGCCCGGTGGAATACAAATCCGGAAAAAAAGCGAAGTGGCTGAACGACCGGGTCCAGCTCTGCGCCCAGGCGATCTGCCTGGAGGAAATGCTCGGCATCGGCATCCCGGAAGGCATGATCTTCCACGCGAAATCCCAGCAGCGCACGCGGGTGGATTTTGATTCCGCATTGCGGGACGAAACGCTCGAGGCCAACCGGCAGCTTCACGCGCTTCTGGCCGCAGGCACCGTTCCACCCGCCGAACCGAAGCCCCAATGCGAAGGCTGCTCGCTGCACGATGTCTGCCTGCCGGAAGCGGCCTGCCATCGACGGTTCCACTTGTTTGAGGCGTCATAAACTCTGATGCCGGAAATCATCCAGAACGTCCTCTACCTCACGACCCCCGGCCTCTTCGTGCAGCGGGATCATCTCACGCTGCGCATCGAGCGTGACCGCTCGCTGGTGCTTTCCCTTCCCATCCACCACGTCGAGAGCGTCTGCATCATGGGCGATGAAATCATCCTCAGCCACGGTGCCATGCAGCTCTCGCTCGAACACGCCGTCCCGGTCAACTACCTTGATGCGAACGGCCGCCTGCGGGCGCGTGTGTCCGGCGTGCCGGATACGAGTGTCACGCTCCGCCGCGCGCAGTTCCGCGCCAGCGAGAACCCGGAGCTTCAAACCCGCCTCTGCCGCAGCATCGTCGCCGGGAAACTTCACAACGCCCGCAACTCGCTTCTGCGCGGCGCACGGGAGACGACCGATCCGGCGGCAGCGGAGTCCATCGCCTCGGTTTGCGATGCGATGGCCCGCCTCATCACCCGGCTCCCGGATGCGGAAAATCCCGACTCCGTCCGCGGGCTCGAAGGCGCGGGAGCCCAGGCCTACTTCTCGGTTTTCGGCCTCCTGCTCAAACAGCAACAAGCGGACTTCGTCTTCAAAATCCGCACCCGCCAGCCTCCGCTCGACCGCGTGAATTGCCTCCTTTCTTTTCTCTACGCTCTCGTGCGTCACGATTGCATCTCAGCCCTCACCGTCGCCGGCCTCGACCCGTTCGTCGGCTTCCTGCACGCCGAGCGTGCCAACCGCCCTTCGCTGGCTCTTGACCTCATGGAGGAGTTCCGCCCCTGGCTCGCCGACCGGCTCGCCGTCACCCTCATCAACCGCCAGCAAATCCAGCCGTCTCATTTTGCCCTCCGCGAAGGCGGCGCCGTCGAACTCACCGCCGACGGACGCAAGACTCTCATCAAGGCCTATCAGGAACGCAAACGCGAATGCCTCCAGCACCCGATGCTCGGACAACAGGTCGCCATCGCCCGGAGTTTTTTTGTCCAGGCCAGGCTTCTGGCTCGCGTCCTGCGCAACGATGTCGCAGAATACGAACCGCTGATCCCAAAATGAAATGCTTGTCCTCGTCACCTACGATGTCGCCACTTCCGATGAGGGCGGAATCCGCCGCCTCCGCCGCGTCGCCCGCGCCTGCTCGGACTACGGGATCCGGGTCCAAAAATCCGTCTTTGAATGCCAGGTCGGTCAGAAAGAGTGGGTCGCCCTCCGCGCCCGCCTCCTCGATGAAGCCAAGTTTGATAAAGATTCCGTCCGCTTCTATTTTCTCGACTCCGATGCCATCCGACGCACCGAACACCATGGCGTCGGCAAACCGATCGACCTCGAAGAACCGCTTGTCCTGTGACTGCTCTCCGCGAACCCCCGGCTTCGCCTGCCGCCCCAAGACTTCGCGATCTTCAGAAACCCCTCCACAAAAGGGAATTCGTTTCGCTTGGCTCTTTGACATTCCGAATGTATGAACCTCCTCTCGCGACGTTCGCGATCCTTGGCTCTCATCACCATTAGGGTCAGTGGATTGCGGATGCCGTGATCGCCCCGTGAGAAATCACGGGGCGCGGATTGAAACCGCTCGTATGCCGCCGCAATCGGCGTCCACGAGGAATCGCCCCGTGAGAAATCACGGGGCGCGGATTGAAACATGATCCAGTTCTCTGATTATATAGAATAGATCCGATCGCCCCGTGAGAAATCACGGGGCGCGGATTGAAACATATCCCGCAAAAATAACCACACAAACGAAAATTAATCGCCCCGTGAGAAATCACGGGGCGCGGATTGAAACAAGGGCCGCAACGACAACCGCGAGCAGCAGGTCAGATCGCCCCGTGAGAAATCACGGGGCGCGGATTGAAACGAGAAAGAATCCGGCTCCGAGGACGAGGAGGGTGATCGCCCCGTGAGAAATCACGGGGCGCGGATTGAAACAGGATTGCTGATTCCCTTCGATCGGAGCGCGAGCATCGCCCCGTGAGAAATCACGGGGCGCGGATTGAAACCAGGTTGCCGAGGTAATCAAGAACGATAGGACATAATCGCCCCGTGAGAAATCACGGGGCGCGGATTGAAACACGATGGGCGCGGAAGTCCTCTCCATCGAGCCGATCGCCCCGTGAGAAATCACGGGGCGCGGATTGAAACAAGACCTCAACGACTGGCCTGCCTACCCGCAGGAATCGCCCCGTGAGAAATCACGGGGCGCGGATTGAAACCCGAACACACCCGGCATCTTCTTTGACCTCCCGGAATCGCCCCGTGAGAAATCACGGGGCGCGGATTGAAACACGACAACGAGTCTTTTTGAAATTAAGGTAGATGATCGCCCCGTGAGAAATCACGGGGCGCGGATTGAAACGCTTCGGATCGCGGGTCAAATATTTGCATGTTCCATCGCCCCGTGAGAAATCACGGGGCGCGGATTGAAACTAAAATATGACAAGCAACAATCCACTCACAATCGAATCGCCCCGTGAGAAATCACGGGGCGCGGATTGAAACAAATGGTGCGGCACTCTCTGCGACAAACCGGGCGAATCGCCCCGTGAGAAATCACGGGGCGCGGATTGAAACTGCGCAATCGTGGCCAGCTACGGGGGATATACCGATCGCCCCGTGAGAAATCACGGGGCGCGGATTGAAACTCGATGACGATCACAACCGGGTCACGCATCACCGGATCGCCCCGTGAGAAATCACGGGGCGCGGATTGAAACCCGCAGCAATGCCGCAGGGGAACCGCGTGGACTAATCGCCCCGTGAGAAATCACGGGGCGCGGATTGAAACAATTACCTCAACCTGCACGACCTCTGGCATGACCAATCGCCCCGTGAGAAATCACGGGGCGCGGATTGAAACAGTCTCTAGTTGACTACTACGCCAACGAGATGCTATCGCCCCGTGAGAAATCACGGGGCGCGGATTGAAACGCCAGTGAGGGACGGCGTAGCGAAGCGTAGCCGTATCGCCCCGTGAGAAATCACGGGGCGCGGATTGAAACATATCCGCAGGTCAACGCTGCAACGGATTGCTGCATCGCCCCGTGAGAAATCACGGGGCGCGGATTGAAACTTCGTCACCACGTCCCCCGGCTTCGTCCTGCCTTGATCGCCCCGTGAGAAATCACGGGGCGCGGATTGAAACCCTCAGTTCGTTGAACGGAGAAGAACGATACGAAATCGCCCCGTGAGAAATCACGGGGCGCGGATTGAAACTCATATTTCCCGGCAATACCAACACCGCACCCCAATCGCCCCGTGAGAAATCACGGGGCGCGGATTGAAACCAGCGGAAAAACGTCCGGCATGTCGAGAAAACCCCGATCGCCCCGTGAGAAATCACGGGGCGCGGATTGAAACAATTGCCGTTCAGGTGCTCAATCAGTGGTAAATGATCGCCCCGTGAGAAATCACGGGGCGCGGATTGAAACAGAATCAGACACAAACCAGACCCTAAAACAGAATCATCGCCCCGTGAGAAATCACGGGGCGCGGATTGAAACTGTGTGGCGGCTTATCTGGAAGACAAGAAGGGCGAATCGCCCCGTGAGAAATCACGGGGCGCGGATTGAAACAGCTTGGAGGTAAGCAGGCTGAAAACATCAAGATATCGCCCCGTGAGAAATCACGGGGCGCGGATTGAAACGCGACGAGCAGGAAGCCACCGCAGCCGCAGCCCCTGATCGCCCCGTGAGAAATCACGGGGCGCGGATTGAAACGATGAATAAGCGCAGCGGGCTCCCCGTTGGATGGCCGATCGCCCCGTGAGAAATCACGGGGCGCGGATTGAAACGCAGGAAGGCCGGTAGAGCCCCCCGGCGTCCTCACATCGCCCCGTGAGAAATCACGGGGCGCGGATTGAAACCCGACAACGCACAGCGGATAAGCGGCGAGAGTGAATCGCCCCGTGAGAAATCACGGGGCGCGGATTGAAACCACATTGACAGGGCCGCCAAGCGCAAGATGATAAATCGCCCCGTGAGAAATCACGGGGCGCGGATTGAAACCACTGTCACGAGTGACATCCATCATGTCCGCCAAATCGCCCCGTGAGAAATCACGGGGCGCGGATTGAAACACCCCATCAATAAAAACGCGATACAGGGCATCCTGATCGCCCCGTGAGAAATCACGGGGCGCGGATTGAAACATATCCGCAGGTCAACGCTGCAACGGATTGCTGCATCGCCCCGTGAGAAATCACGGGGCGCGGATTGAAACAGCGTCAAGCCGGTAGGCACCTGGAAATGCGGTTATCGCCCCGTGAGAAATCACGGGGCGCGGATTGAAACCACCCCGGCCAGATCCGCCACGTTTTCAACGATGATCGCCCCGTGAGAAATCACGGGGCGCGGATTGAAACTCCGGTAAACGTGCAGCCGGTCGCCGTCGTGCTGATCGCCCCGTGAGAAATCACGGGGCGCGGATTGAAACATCGACCTCGACGACCGCACGATTCGGACATGGGATCGCCCCGTGAGAAATCACGGGGCGCGGATTGAAACAAGGATGTCGTAGTCCACGGTGATCGTGGCTGCGGATCGCCCCGTGAGAAATCACGGGGCGCGGATTGAAACCTCTCAACAAACCCGGCACGCGACCCTCATATAGAATCGCCCCGTGAGAAATCACGGGGCGCGGATTGAAACCCAACGAACCCTGGCGCGCTCTTCCAGTCCACGAATCGCCCCGTGAGAAATCACGGGGCGCGGATTGAAACCTAACAGGCGCATCGAGCGAACCGCCACGCGGTTATCGCCCCGTGAGAAATCACGGGGCGCGGATTGAAACACTACAAACGCACGAGACGGAAAGGAGGTTGTGGAATCGCCCCGTGAGAAATCACGGGGCGCGGATTGAAACTCCTGAAAGATCGAAGGCGTGGTCGTTGGGATCGATCGCCCCGTGAGAAATCACGGGGCGCGGATTGAAACTGGAATAGTTGGCGTAATCAAACCACGATTGGAGAATCGCCCCGTGAGAAATCACGGGGCGCGGATTGAAACATCAGGGTTGATGATCTCCACGACGGGAACGACTATCGCCCCGTGAGAAATCACGGGGCGCGGATTGAAACCGGATCCATCCCCGGCAGGCGAGTGGATCAAGCCATCGCCCCGTGAGAAATCACGGGGCGCGGATTGAAACATCGTAGACTACCTGCAAATCGTCACCATGCCCAATCGCCCCGTGAGAAATCACGGGGCGCGGATTGAAACTTTTTGCAAAAGACCGCAGATTGATATAATGTGGAATCGCCCCGTGAGAAATCACGGGGCGCGGATTGAAACGCTGACCATGAGGGCCGAGGGTGTGATGTCGGTTATCGCCCCGTGAGAAATCACGGGGCGCGGATTGAAACATCGTCGTCGAGCCGGGAGGCCGCGCGCGATGCGTATCGCCCCGTGAGAAATCACGGGGCGCGGATTGAAACATTCGGATTTCCACGCACTGTTTTTCCACGCCTTATCGCCCCGTGAGAAATCACGGGGCGCGGATTGAAACGCATCGTGTCTCCAAAGTCAGGATTCGCGTCGAGATCGCCCCGTGAGAAATCACGGGGCGCGGATTGAAACCACGGCGTCAGAGGGGAGGAAAGGAGGGCTGTCAATCGCCCCGTGAGAAATCACGGGGCGCGGATTGAAACCCAGAAAAGAACGTCGGAATGTGGGAGGTCATGTATCGCCCCGTGAGAAATCACGGGGCGCGGATTGAAACTGATCCGAACGCTTCACCTTGCTCGTGTAATCGGATCGCCCCGTGAGAAATCACGGGGCGCGGATTGAAACCACGGCGTCAGAGGGGAGGAAAGGAGGGCTGTCATCGCCCCGTGAGAAATCACGGGGCGCGGATTGAAACCGCCATGCGCCAGCTCTCGATGCAGAACGACGAGATCGCCCCGTGAGAAATCACGGGGCGCGGATTGAAACATTGTCACAACCTCTGAAGCCCTCGAAACTCATAATCGCCCCGTGAGAAATCACGGGGCGCGGATTGAAACATCCAATTCCTCCGCATCCTATTTCCCAGCAATAGATCGCCCCGTGAGAAATCACGGGGCGCGGATTGAAACTGGAATAGTTGGCGTAATCAAACCACGATTGGAGAATCGCCCCGTGAGAAATCACGGGGCGCGGATTGAAACCCGAAGCATGGGCACGAACGCTCTCGGGGGCAAAATCGCCCCGTGAGAAATCACGGGGCGCGGATTGAAACGATTCTTCGATGATTTGCAGATGGCTGAGATTTGATCGCCCCGTGAGAAATCACGGGGCGCGGATTGAAACACCTGCTGTGAGTGCAAACATATCAGTATTCATGGATCGCCCCGTGAGAAATCACGGGGCGCGGATTGAAACCCCGGCGTTCGGCCCGCCGGGGAGCCCGGCGCGGTATCGCCCCGTGAGAAATCACGGGGCGCGGATTGAAACAACAGAAAGAAAGTCCAGGCCGCACCGCAGCCGGAATCGCCCCGTGAGAAATCACGGGGCGCGGATTGAAACTGCATGGAAGACCACTTCGCGGAGAAGTGGGCGGATCGCCCCGTGAGAAATCACGGGGCGCGGATTGAAACAAGGTTGAGAAGATCGAAGCGCAGGCGTCGCCGGATCGCCCCGTGAGAAATCACGGGGCGCGGATTGAAACTTCACGGTTCCCGTGCGGCACGTTGCCACCAGAGGATCGCCCCGTGAGAAATCACGGGGCGCGGATTGAAACACACAAAAAGACAACATCAGGGACGCGGTAAGTCGATCGCCCCGTGAGAAATCACGGGGCGCGGATTGAAACAACGGAGCCAAGGCCAACCAAGCCATCCGCCCCATCGCCCCGTGAGAAATCACGGGGCGCGGATTGAAACGACATGAAGGCGGGCGACGGCGTGGACGTGGTGAATCGCCCCGTGAGAAATCACGGGGCGCGGATTGAAACCCCTCACCCCGCAGGCGTCCAGACGAGCAATTAAATCGCCCCGTGAGAAATCACGGGGCGCGGATTGAAACTCTCGATGGGCCAACAGGCCGCTAAAGGCCATACAATCGCCCCGTGAGAAATCACGGGGCGCGGATTGAAACCACATCATACCGACCGCCGGTCGCCCACTCGCGAATCGCCCCGTGAGAAATCACGGGGCGCGGATTGAAACTATTCTAGTGTTCGCAGAAGAAACCAGCGTCTTATCGCCCCGTGAGAAATCACGGGGCGCGGATTGAAACAGAACGAATCCCACGGAGCGCGTTCAGACTCCATTATCGCCCCGTGAGAAATCACGGGGCGCGGATTGAAACATGACCGGGTTCACCGTCACAGAGGTAGGGTTTGATCGCCCCGTGAGAAATCACGGGGCGCGGATTGAAACGTGATCGGTGACGAACCGGGCGCGGAGAACCCGAAATCGCCCCGTGAGAAATCACGGGGCGCGGATTGAAACGTCATCACCAACGCGGCTGACGGCTCCGCAACCAATCGCCCCGTGAGAAATCACGGGGCGCGGATTGAAACCGAGACTCCCGCTGTCCCCGGCGTGCCCGCTGTTATCGCCCCGTGAGAAATCACGGGGCGCGGATTGAAACCTCTGGATGGCAAACGGCAAGCCTGAGCGGATCGATCGCCCCGTGAGAAATCACGGGGCGCGGATTGAAACCTCTCGAACTACGAGAACGACGCAGGCACGAAGTATCGCCCCGTGAGAAATCACGGGGCGCGGATTGAAACATCCAGAGAGCGTAGAGTCGCCCGCTGGCACCTCATCGCCCCGTGAGAAATCACGGGGCGCGGATTGAAACATGGACTCAACCAGCCCTCGGGATCTGGAGCAAGATCGCCCCGTGAGAAATCACGGGGCGCGGATTGAAACCGACGAGCATGCGCTCCCGAGCCCAATTCACCATAATCGCCCCGTGAGAAATCACGGGGCGCGGATTGAAACCAGAAGAAGTGGCGGCCGCCGACGGTGGCGTGGTGATCGCCCCGTGAGAAATCACGGGGCGCGGATTGAAACAGCCCTCGGCCTCCTCCCAGCCGTCCACGACGCCATCGCCCCGTGAGAAATCACGGGGCGCGGATTGAAACAAAAAGCCCCCACACCCCACCAACCCACCTCATCGATCGCCCCGTGAGAAATCACGGGGCGCGGATTGAAACCATGAGCTGCGAATGCGAATGCGAGCCGCTGGAGATCGCCCCGTGAGAAATCACGGGGCGCGGATTGAAACCGTCGAACGCGACGGTATTGTTCACTCGAACCCGCATCGCCCCGTGAGAAATCACGGGGCGCGGATTGAAACATTAAAACGGATGTTCAAGCGAGTCGTGATCGAGATCGCCCCGTGAGAAATCACGGGGCGCGGATTGAAACAAAAAGCCCCCACACCCCACCAACCCACCTCATCGAATCGCCCCGTGAGAAATCACGGGGCGCGGATTGAAACCGAAAACCAAAGTCTTGTATCAGGAGCCGGATCAATCGCCCCGTGAGAAATCACGGGGCGCGGATTGAAACATGTGCAATCCTGTGGACTTCTCGGCACATGCCGCATCGCCCCGTGAGAAATCACGGGGCGCGGATTGAAACATGTGCAATCCTGTGGAC
>JBAXXD010000036.1:0-33677 GCA_037128135.1 Verrucomicrobiia bacterium | reverse complement strand
CATGATCTGCGGTCCGGTGCAGGTCTGCTGGCACAAGTTCGCCCGCTACTGGGACGTCGAGCTCCGCGAAATCCCGATGGAAAAGGACCGCCTCCTCATGAGCCCGGAGGAAGTCATCAAGCGCTGCGACGAGAATACCATCGGCGTCGTGCCCACGCTCGGCGTCACGTTCAACGGATGCTACGAGCCGGTCAAGGCGGTCTCCGATGCCCTCGACAAACTGCAAAAGAAAACCGGCCTCGACATCCCGATCCACGTGGACGGAGCGAGCGGCGGCTTCCTCGCCCCGTTTTGCGCGCCCGATCTCGAATGGGACTTCCGCCTCCCGCGCGTGAAGTCGGTCAATTCCTCCGGCCATAAATTCGGCCTCGCCCCGCTGGGATGCGGATGGGTCGTCTGGCGCGAAAAATCCGACCTTCCGGAGGGGCTGATTTTCAACGTGAACTACCTTGGCGGCAACATGCCGACATTCGCGCTCAACTTCTCGCGCCCCGGCGGGCAGATCATCGCCCAGTATTACAACTTCCTGCGCCTCGGCCACGAGGGATATACGAAGGTCCATTCGGCGTGCTACGAAACCGCGCAATTTCTCGCGAAAGAAATCGCCGCGCTCGGACCCTTCGACATGATCTACAGCGGCGATCCCGCAGAGGGGATCCCCGCGCTCTGCTGGACGATCAAGCCGGGAAAAAATCCGGGCTACTCGCTCTACGACCTCGCCGACCGCCTGCGCGTGCGCGGATGGCAGGTGCCCGCGTATTCGATGCCCGCCCACCGCGAGGACCTCGTCGTCCAGCGGATCCTCGTCCGCCTCGGAGTCAGCCGCGACCTGGCCAGCATTCTCGTCGGCGACATCAAGGCCGCCATCGAATACCTCATCGCACACCCGGTGAGCGTGCCCGCAACCCCGCAGGACGCCACGGCCTTCCACCACTGAGCCCGAGGCTTTTATTTTATAGGCCCGACCGGAATGGTGTTAAGCCCGAAGGGGCAACAGCCAACAGCCCAGCAGCCGCCATTGCAGCCGGTCGCTAAAAAACGTTGGCCGGCGGTGCGCGCATCGAATATACCGCCGGCATGCTGACGCTTTATCTTCTCCGGCACGGGCAAACTTCCTTCAGCAGGGCCAACGCGTTCTGCGGGGCGGCGCTTAATCCGGATCTCACCGAAGATGGACGGCAAATGGCGGAGTGTTTCGCGAAGGCCTACGGCTTGGCCGCATGGCAGGCCATCTTCTGCAGCCCGCTCAAGCGCACCCTCGAGACCGCCTACCCGATCTGCAGCACGACCGGGATGTCCCCGCAGGTGCGGGACGGGTTGAAGGAAATCGGCTATGGCCAGTGGGAAGGGAAAACCGTGGAGGAAGTCGAGGCGGAGTTCCACGACGACTACCTTGCCTGGACGGCCGACCCCGCATGGTATCCGCCGACGGATGGCGAGCCGGCGGTGTCCATCGCGCACCGCTCGCTGCAGGTCGTCGAAGAAATCCAGAAGGTTTACGATGAGGGCAACGTGCTGATCGTTTCGCACAAGGCAACCATCAGGATTCTGCTCTGCTCGCTGCTCGGGATCGATGTCGGGCGCTTCCGCTACCGCCTCGCCTGTCCGGTCGGATCCGTATCCATCATCGAGTTCGGCAAACACGGGCCGCTGCTCAGAGCCATGGCCGGGCGCGACCACCTCGATGATCGCCTGAAAAATCTGCCGGGAACGTAGGGGCCGGTCCCCGGGCGCGAAAGAAACGCGCATTCAGGCCCGACCCCATCTGCCTTCTCGGCGCCATGCGGCACCTATTAGGTTTTTGCTCGGGGGCGTTGTTTGGGGGTTTCGACGATGTCCGCCTTGTCGAGGGCATTGCCGCAGTAAGGCGCATCGACTTCGGAGAATTCGTTTCCGCGGATCAGGATGCCTTCGGGGGCTTGGAAGGGCATAGCCGGGAAATCCGAACCGTCAAAGTCGAACGTCATGCCCAGGTCGTTCGGCTGGATGAAATCGGTATCCGCGTCGATGCGGATGCCCCGGTCGGATTTCGCCAGCTTGCAGAGTTCAATGACGACATCCGTGACCGTTCCCCGGACGCGGATCGAGCTGTTGTTGTGGATGACATGCCCGCGGATGACCTGCCAGCGGCTGGGCGAGAGGTTGCGTTCGCGCAAGTCTTTTTCGCCTAAGGCGACCCGCAGCCATTCCGGCGTCTGGTTCTTGCGGCATATCTCCCCTTGCTCGAAGAAGCGGCCGTCCCCGGCGACCGGCGCCGAGCGCATCCGGCATGCCGCCACGATCAGCATCGTCGCCTCGCCGCCGAGCCATCGGTCGATTTCGGTCACCCCGCCGCCCCAGCCGTTCCCCACCAGGGTCTCGTTCGAGAGGAACTGGTTATACCAGCTCAAATCGACACGGGTCATTTTCGAGACGTCTTTCCGGCCAGGCCACGGCCCCATGAAGCCGTAGCAATTGTAGTTGCTGGTCCGGATGTTTTTATTGCGGGCCACGATACATTCGGCGTGGCCGGGGTAGAGCTGGACGGCCGTCCCGCCGTCCTTACAGACGTTGTCGAGGACAAGGTGCCGCCGGTTGCAGGCTCCGATGGCGATGTAGCTGGTGTCGTCCGGGACGGCGTCCCATGGGCGGTCTATGGTCACGAGCCCGTCCTCGGTGTATTCCTTGAGGAGGCGCGACTGTCCGGTGCCCCGGCCGTCCACCACGTAAACGACGGTGTTAGCTTTGCTACTCAAGGCACCTTTGCCCTGCTCCTTGAACCACTCCCCGGCCAACTCGAACGTGACGCCATTCACTTTCTTTATTTTCCCGAAGTAGGCGGTTCCGTGCCCGTCGAAGGTCAGGCACTCGTGGTCGCCCGTGTAACCGGTGCTGATCTGGTTGCCCTTGAAATAGACATGCTCCCCCAAGGTTCTGCTGAAGAGGGGGATGTTGCAGCTTTCGCCGCACCGGTTGTTCTCGAAAATCATGTTGCTGCTGAGGCTGCAGAGCCCTGCTGAAAAGCAATTCCCGCTGATGATGGTGCCTTCGCCGTTCCAACTCACGAGACCGCCGACCACGTCGCAATTGAGAACCCGGTTGTTGCGGCCCCAAAGGTCGATGGCGGTGCCGCCGCGCTGGTTTTCGACCGGGTAGGCGTGCTTATGGTGGAGGCGGCCAGGGCCCGACGTCATGTAGTCGGACCGGGCGCGGATCATGACATTCTCGATGCGGACGTTGCTCTCGGCTTTGATGACCCCGATGAGCGGCCCCTGGGCGTAAAGGGCGATGTTTTCCAGCGCGCTGCCGTTGGCCATTTCCAGAAGGCACGGCAAGGCCTCCTTTTTGTCCGGCCACCAGAGCGAGGTTAAGTCCGCGCCCTCGCCCGAGAGCGTCGTGTTCTCCATGAGGAACAGTTGTGAGCTCATGGTCATGAAGGGGCGTTGGTTTCCGTCGATGCGGAAACGACCGCGCGGGACTTTGATGACGGCACCGCCCGGGCATGACCTGGCCATTTCCAATGTTCGGACGAAGGCCATGGTGGAGTCTTTCTTCCCCGTCGGGTCGGCGCTGGGGTCATCCTTGAGGTAGATCACCGGGCGCGTGTCCGGACGTTTGTCCTCGACGTGAACGCTGCCCGCCGCCTCCCAGGCGCCGCCGTTGAAAACCATGACGGGGTGTTCCCCGGGCTTGAGATCCTTGGGGAGGGACGCTCGCAGCGCG
Organism: Verrucomicrobiia bacterium; assembly: GCA_037128135.1. Lineage (GTDB taxonomy): Bacteria > Verrucomicrobiota > Verrucomicrobiia > Chthoniobacterales > Terrimicrobiaceae > QYQL01. The sequence goes on along the minus strand of JBAXXD010000036.1, from coordinate 29,975 downwards.
AAGGAATCGGCCTCCTCGCACTCGACCTCCTGGCCGGCGACCTTGAGCTTGGCTTTCCCGTCCAGCGCCAGGCAACGTCCGAACAGCCTGAGCCAGCCGCCGGTGAACGTCCCGTCCAGCCCGGTGTCCCCCTGCTTCCACCAGACCTCCGGCTTGTTCACGAGAAACTCCTCGGAATACGCGGACCCTTGGCGCACCCGGCATCTCCAGACCCCCAAATGGAAGGTCTCCGGGACGACCGCCTTGAGGCATTGCCGGGAGGCCTGCAGGGGCTTGGCCTCGACCCATTTTTCTTCCTTGGTGCCGACGGCGAACTCCAGGACGGCCTTCTCCGCGAAGTCCTCGCCCGCCACCATCAATGTCTCATTTGGCTTCACTGGCGTCGAACACCAGTAAACGATTGGTTTAACCTGTTCTTTCATGCTCGCGAGAGTGCGACGTTCTCGAATGGGGTCAAGTCCAATTCCCGTTATTTATTATGCTCCGCTCCGACAATCTCAAATGCAGATGGGGTCGGGTCTGAAAGGCACTCGGCCGCGTTTGCAAAGCCAGTGCCCAAACGGGCGGGAAACCAGCGCGATGGACAAGGCCCAGGCCGCCGCGTTCGGAAATCTGCCGACACCCGTGATGCCCCCGCGCGCGCCCAACGCGAAACTCATGTCCTGCGAAGTCGAACTCCTCGCGCTCGATACCATGGCCGGACGCACGGTCGCCGTCGGCGCGATCCCCTACCTTCCCGGCATCACGATCCTCATGCCGGGCGAAAACATCGGCCCGACCGAAGTGCCGCAGCTCACCTTCCTCCGCTCGATAGAGGACTGGGGCCGCGAATTTCCCGGCTTTGAAAAAATCGTCGCGGGAGAGGTCGTCGAGGACGGCAAATACCGCTTCTGGTGCGTCAAGTGATCCACGAATAGATCACCCCGTTTAAAGATAAAACTACTGCTCGAGCTCCGGGTTTTTTTTCGCGTGGCTCGTCAACTGATGGGTGAGCCATTTACTTTCCGCGATACTCCAGAGCCCGTCGTAATTTGCGATCCACTCAATGGCCCTGGCTTCGTTCGGGTCATTGCAGGCGGCGGTCTTCACCCGGACATTCTTCCCCTGGTCGGCAAAGCCGATCTTCGATTCGATGAGAATAAACGGCAGCAGTTCATTGTAGGCTTCCGCTTTGCTTTTGCGGAAATCCGGCACCATTTCCCGGTTGATGACGTTGAGCAAATTTAACCGTTGGTCCGCCTGGCCGTCGCGGATGCTCACCAGGGAAGAGCCGACGACCATGTCCCATTTGTCGTGTTTCGTGGTCACGATTACTTGGGAGCTGTCTCGGATCCACTCGACGGTCAAACTCAGCCGCTTTGATCCCGCGCACATCCCGTCGTCCTCCAGGATCGTGAGGATGCGGAACGGCTTCAGGGCCACGATCAAATTCTTCGCGAGTTTGGGATTGTCCTCGCTGGCTTTGGGGTAGGCCACGCCATACTTCCCATCCGGAGATTCGGATTCCGTCGCCAAAAAATAGGAGGACGCGGACTTGTCCCAACCGGACAAGTCAACATCCGCCGCAAGAAGGTTGAAGCAGGCGATGCACAGAACAAATGTTATCGGGATGAGTTTCATGGTCTGAAGAATGGACGGTTTCGGTTGATGGACGACTGCGAGTCACAGTTGTATCGGATTTCCCTCTCGCGACGACCAATTTCTAAAGACTTTTCAGAGGCCAGTCCGGACTTCGCTTGTCGGATCAATATCGGAAGCGAACGCCCTGGCGCCCGCTCATTCCCCCCACGGATGCCGGCACCGACCGACCGTCCGTCTTCTCATGCAAGTCATGTCCGGCCGCCTTTGCGCTCGGAGAGGAGTTGACAACCGGCCTTGATCCTACAAAATTGATCCTCATCAAATCCGCATATTGCCGGTTGTTGTCCTGATCTCTGGACTGCCCATTGCGGCGCCTCCGGAATGGGCGGGACAAGAACGGAAAGGCGGATCCTGCCACCCGATCACACGCGTTTATGAAATACTCCGACTCCTCCTGCTTCTGGTGTTCTTTCTGGCCTCGGCGGGGCTTGTACGGGCGCAAGCCCTCTCGTTCCATTCCGGCAAACCCATCCGCCCTGTCCGCATGAAAAAGACACCCTCCATTTTGTCAACCCTCCTCATGGCATCCCTGCTCGCCGGATCCCCCGGGCGCGCGGAGAATCCGCCGGCCGCAGCCTTCAACAAGCTCATCGCAGGCGGCGGCGAGGCGGCCACGATCCTGCCCGGATCAACATCTCCTGACGGACAGATCGCGGTCCTCTTTGTCGCGCGAAAAAAATCCCTGAAGCCAGCGGCCTGGCCGGCCATCGTGCCCGGCGCGATCATCGGCCAGACCGATGCGACCAACGAGACTCTCTATGTGAACGAAAACTGGGTCGTCTCGCTCGCCGACAAGAAAAGGCTCAGCCTCATCCACAGCAGCAACGCCATCTTTTCGGCGGTCTATGGCGATCTACAGCTCAACGCAGGAGTTGTCGGGAACGGCTTCTCCGCGCTCTGGGGACCGTGTCAGGAAGGCTGGTATTACGGGCTCCTCAACTACGACCAAAGCCAGGGCTGCCTCGACATCTTCCTCGTGAACATCGATGGGGCATCGGCAAAAATTACGAGCATCAAGAGCGTGCTGGAATCTGCCGTTGAGAAGTTCCTCGTCACGCGGGCCCAGAAGGGCATACCTCCCTCGGGCTACGCCTCCTTCTTCAAGCCCGTTGCTGTGGTGGACCCGGTTTCCAGTTCGACGGCGAACGATCCGCTCACCGTGAGGCTCGGCTTCACCGCCGCAGTCCCCGCCGCTCCCAACATTTCCTCGGTCGAGGGCTCGATGACCGTCCAGTTCTCCCGCGATGCAAAAGGGGTCGCCACCGCCAAGGTCCTCGACGTCAGGCCCGGCCGCGTGCAGGCACCCGCTCCGGACAATGCCTCCGCACCCGCGGCCGCGTCTCCGAAAACCGGCACCCCCACCTCGCAGGACTTTGCCGCCTTCCGAAAGGACTGGAACGCCAGGGCCAAAACCGGCCAGTGGAAGAAGGTTTCCAAAGACCTGCCCAACCGCGACAAGGGCCGCAAAACCTATGTGAACGGCTGGGTCGAGGGCACGGTCCTCCAGCGGCTCATGCATGTGGACTCGCTCGGCAAGGGCAACGAATCGATCACCCTCTACTATTGGCGCGACGGCCAGCTCTCTTCGGTCTTCCAACTCCGCACGGGCGCGGCAACGCAGATTTCCGAAGTCGCCGAGGCGACCGAGACCTACAATTTCGTCAACAAAAAGCTGGTGGGCTGGGCCCGCACCGGCGACGGCGACACCACCGTCGATCCTTCCGATTCCGGCTTCCAGGACGCCGGAAAGCAGATCCTCAAGGAATCTATCAAGCTCGCCCAACCGATTTACCAAGCAATCGGCGCGGATTAGCCGGGGCCGAGGAGTAATCCCTGAATCAGCGCGGAGCGGTGAACTTGGCCGGCGTCGATGAGCTGAGGTAGGCGACGGTATTGAACTGGTTGCCGTCCGACTCCGCGAGCACGAGCGTGGGGTAGTAGGTGCCCGCCGGCGGAGGGACGAACTTCGCAACATTCTTCACATCCGTATAGACGAATCCGGCCTTGAGCGGGTCTTTCCTCACCTGCCCGATTTCGTATCCTACCAACTGCCCTCCGCGATACGGCTGGGCGGTCACCCAGACGGAAAGTTTCAAAGATCCGGTCATGCCTGTGCGGGTGTGGCTGATCCTGGCCACCGACATATCAACCGTGCCTCCCTCGTAGCTGGTTTGCCAGCGCCACGGACCTGCCATCGTGAAGAGCTGCAGCGGGCCGAGAGATTTTGTGGCAGGTAGGTTCACATGATCCACGATCACGTAATTGCCATTCTTGTATTCGAGCAGAACAAAAACGAGGCAGAAGTTTTCTCGAACAGATGGCGGGGTGTAGGCGACCGTCTGCTTCAGGTTTTCGAAATACTGCGCGGGCCCCAGCGCCTCGAGACGACCGGTGGTGGCGATCAAATGCCCGTGAATCGTTCCCCCATCGTAAGGCACTGACGACGCCCAGAGCTGGACCTTCAGCGATCCCGTCGCATTCTCCCGGCTGTCATTTTTTATCCCCGCCTGCAGCGTGACGGTCGTCATCTGCTGGTTGAAGTCATAGCGCACAGGGGCGGAGAAACGCGGCGATGCGTGGGCTGTCAGCGCGGAGAGAAACCCAAGGACAACCAAAAGGCGGCATAATGTCATCATAGTTCGTGCAATAATAGGTAAAGATTGTGAAGCCCCGGCGCATGTCGCCGCCGCCAAACCTCGCTCAACACTCTTTTGAATATTTTGACATAGGTCAATATTTTATTTGCGCTGCGGTGTCGTGCGGGCTCGTAGGCGTCGCGTCGGGCGAAGGCAGCCCGCAGACGCCGAGGCCAAAACGCGTCGCCTTGCACCCGTTTCGGTGCCACAATGGAGCTACCCCAAATCACGTAAGAACGCGGGACGTAGGGAGTGCGGCTCGACAAACGATATATGAAAGGGAGGGGCGTCGCCCTCGGTGCCCTTGCTGTGGCAGAGAGGATGCCGGGGGCGACATCCCTCCATTGATTGGGCTTACGCGCGGATCAGGAGCTACTCTGCGGCTTTGACCTGATCCCAGACCTTGATGTATTTCTGGTTGTCGGCACCGAGGTCGTGGATCACTTCGCTCTTGGCGCGCACTTCGGCGGGCGGGAAGAGCGTGGGGTTGTTCCGGATTTCCTTGCCGAGCAGCACATAGCTCGCCTTGTTCGGGCAGAGATAGCTGATGAATTCGGTGTTTTCCGCGGCGGTTTTCGGGTCGTGCACCAAATTGATGAACTTGTGGGCCAGGGTGACCTCGCGGGCGTCTTTGGGGATCACGAGATCGTCGCAAGCGACGGAATACCCTTCCTTCGGTAGGACAAACTCAATGTCCTTGTTTTCCTCCTGCGCTTTGAGGATGTCGCCGCTGTAGCCCTGCACGAGCAGGAATTCTCCGGAGGCGAGACCGGTCTTGTATTGCTCGTTTTCGAACTTCGCCATGTTGTGTTTCCAGCGGATCAGCACGTCCCGTGCGGCCTCCAGCTGCTTCTCATCGGTGGTGTTGAGACTAAACCCGAGGAATTTCAGCGCGGCCCCGATGGTTTCGCGCATGTCGTTGAGCATGGTCGTGCGGCCCTTGAGTTCGGGCCGGTCAAAGAGCGCCCAGGAGGCCTCGGGTTTTTTGACGCGTTTCTTGAGATACGCGATGCCGGTGTTCGTGAGCATGTAGGGCACGCTGTGGTGCATGTCGGGATCGATCGCGATTTTCAGATATTCCGGGTCGATGTGCTCGATGTTCGGAACCTGCGAGTGATCCAGCGGCAGGAGCATCCCCTGGTCGAAGAGCATTTTGGCCATGTAACTGCTGGGGGTGATGATGTCGTAGCCGGTCGCGCCGGCCTTGAGCTTGGCATACATCGATTCGTTGGAATCGAACGTGTCGATGACCACCCGGCATTGGTTTTCCTTTTCAAAACGCTTGACGATCTCGGGCTTGATGTAATCCGCCCACGTGTAGACATGCAGGGTGGGCTTCGAGGCTGCCTCCGCCACGCCGGGCAACAGCAGCGACGAAAGCCAGCACGCTCCGGCCCCAATAAACCGTTGAATTTTCATGTTTGGTTTTTTTCTTCCGTCAAACGCTGACTCAGCCATACCAGGACGAATGTGACCAGCAATAACAGGGTCGAGAGCGCGTTGATCAGCGGCGGCGAGCCGTGCTTGATCATGCTGTAGATGCGGATCGGCAGGGTGGTCGAGCCCGGGCCGGCGACGAAGAACGAGATGACAAAGTCGTCGATGGACAAGGTGAAGGCCAGCAGAGCCCCCGCGGCGATGCCGGGCGCGAGCAGCGGCAACAGAACCCGCCAGGCCGCGGTCCACCAGCCCGCGCCCAGATCCTGCGCGGCCTCGACGATGGAGAAATCGAAATCCTGCAACCTAGCCAGCACCACCATGGCCACGTAGCTGATGCAGAAGGTGACATGCGCCAGGAAGATCGTGAACAGTCCGAGCTGGGCACCGAGCGCCACGAACAGCAGGAGCAGGCTCATGCCCATCAGGATTTCCGGCACCACCAGCGGGGTGTAGATCAGCGTGTAGTGGAAACGCTGCAGGCGGCTGGAAAAGCGATGCAGGGCGAAGGCCGCGGTGGTGCCGAACACGGTCGCAACGGCGGTGGCCCCGAACGCAATGAACAGCGTGTTGCGGAGCGATTGCCAGATTTCGTCCTGGCTCCAGAGTTGCGCATACCACTTCAGCGAGAACCCCTCCCACGTCCCGCCGAAGCGCGACGCGTTGAAGGAATTCACCACCAGCACGACGATCGGCAGGTAAAAGAAGATCAGGACGAGCAGGGTCGTGAGGAGTGGAAGACGGCTGTGCTTCATGCGTCCTCCTGGATCAGCGGGGCTTGTTTGCCACGCCGGCCCTGCAGGAAAAGCATGGCGACCAACGGGGCCATCACGGCCAGGGTGAGGAAAGCGGACAGCGCGCTCGCGTGTGGCAGGTTGCGATCCGTGAAGGTGCGCTGCGCGATCTTGTTGCCGATCATCTCGCTGTTCGGTCCGCCGACGATATCGGGGATGACATACGAACCCAGCGAGGGGATGAACACGACCAGGATCGCGGTCATCAATCCGCGCCGGATCCCGGGCAGGAACACGGTGAAAAATGCCCGCAGCGACTTGGCGCCGAGATCCCGCGCGGCCTCGATGAGGCGGAAATCGAATTTTTCCGCGGCGGCATAGATGGGGAGGACGGCGAATGGCAGGTAGGTATACACCATGACCAGCAGCACCGTTCCGGCGTTGTAGAGCAGCGAGGTGCTCTCCTCAGCCAACTGCAGGAACACCAGCGCCCGCTTCACGGGCCCGTCGGGATGCAGCAGCACCTTCCATGCGAAAATGCGAATCAGGAAACTCGTCCAGAACGGGATGATGATGAGCAGCAGCAGGAATTGCCGGACTTTTCTCGAGGCTTTGGCCATGAAGTAGCCGGTTGGCACCGCCAGCGCGATGCACAGGGCCGTGGTGGCAAAACTCAGCCAGATCGTGCGCCAGATGATGGCCGGGTAATTCGGGTTCGAGAGGCTGCGCAGGGTGTCCAGCGACCAGCCGGCGCCAATTCCGCCGAGCGGCGTGGCCGGCTTGAAGGCGATGGCAAAGACGATGAATGTCGGGATCAAAAAAAGCAAAGCCAGCCACAGGAACGATGGTGCGGTGACCAGCAGTTCGTGCCCCTTGATCTTGTGCGCCTGTTTCACTTTGCCGGTTGGTGATCGTTGTTCTCCGCGGCCGCCGTCTGGAAGTGGGAGACGCCCAGTGCCTCGGGGGGCGTTTCCATCAGGCTCTCGTCCGATTCGCTGTAGCGTTCCAGCATGAACCCGTCATCCGCGTGCCACGAAATCCAGACCTCGTCTTTCCACCGGATGGCTTTTTCATCCAGCAGGAACCGGCTGTGCTGGCGGTGGACCGCGATACGGAAGTCGTGAACGCGGATCCAATACCGGGTTGAATGGCCGAGGTAAATCACGTCTTCCACCCGCCCCGCGACAGCGTTGTGCACGCAGTCCCCGGGCGGGCGATCGCGCGCGATCCGGAATTTTTCCGGGCGGATGCTCAGGAACACGGGGCCGCCGACGCGCAGCTGTTTGTCGTTGAAACAGACGACGTCGGGAAAACCGTCGATCTTCAGGCGGCTGTATTCCTGGCCGATCATCTCGGAGACGGTGCCCTCGAAGAAGTTGGTGTCGCCGATGAAAGCCGCGACAAAGCTCGACCGGGGTGCCTCGTAGATCTCCGCGGGCGTGCCCATCTGTTCGACCTTGCCGCAGTTCATCACCGCGATGCGGTCGCTCAGGCTCATGGCCTCGCCCTGGTCGTGCGTGACGTAGAGGAAGGTGATCCCGACTTCGTCGTGGATGATGTCCAGCTCGATCAGCATGCGCTGGCGCAGCTTGAGATCCAGGGCGGCGAGCGGTTCGTCCAGCAGCAGCACCTCCGGTTTGTTGACCAGGGCGCGCGCGATGGCCACGCGCTGTTTCTGTCCGCCGCTGAGCTGGTCCGGTTTCTTCCAGGCCTGGTTCTCCATCTGGATCAGCTTCAGCATCGCGCCGACCTCGCTCCGGATCTCGTCACGCGAGCGGTGAGCGACGCGCAGGCCGAAGGCGATGTTCTCGAAAACAGTCAGGTGCGGAAAGAGCGCGTAGCTTTGGAAGATCGTGTTGACCTTGCGCTTGTTTGGCGGCAGCTCGGTGATGTCGCGCCCGTCGAGCAGGACCCGGCCGGTGTCGGGATGTTCGAACCCGGCCAGAATGCGGAGCAGCGTCGTCTTGCCGCACCCGCTGGGGCCGAGCAATGAGAAGAACTCGCCTTTCTTGACCGATAGCGAAACGCCGTCCACTGCCCGGACGTCGCCGAAGAATCTTGATACGTTCTCAAACTCAAGAAACTCGGACACTTTTTATTTGCGCTCCTTTTGCGGTTTTTAAATCAATTTGACCGCATGATATTATGGAAATTTGCCCGCAAGGAAATGCTGCTTTTCAACTATTTTCTTCGGCCAGTCCCAATGCCGGATTTCCGAAAAGGCAGGCGGCTTCTGAGACCATCTCTTGGAAATGAACAGACGATAAGCGGCTGGTGCAATACAGGGGGCACGGGCGTCCCGCCCGTGAAAGACACTCGCCTGTGATTGCAGAGTTAGCGCCCAAACGAGCGGGACGCTCGTTCCCCTTGGGCGCCGCGAAGTCCGATTATTTCCAAGATGCGGTATGTCCGGGCGGAGAAATCGCCCGTGCCGTTTTCTCATCTTGTCGAATTGGAATTACGGACGGCCATCCGGTTGAAGCGCGGGCGCGGGGAGATTACGGCGGCAGAGCAGCGCGCCGCTCTTCAAACGTTGGAAAGCGATCTTGTAAAGGGAATCCTGGCACGCCCCGACTACGACCTCGATTTCGTTTACCGACGTGCGGAAGCCCTCTCCGCGAAACATGCCGCAGGCACCCTCGGGCGCTCCGTCGACATCTGGCATGTTGCGGCCGCTCTCGAAATCGGCTGCAACGCATTTTCCTCTTTCGATGATCGGCAAAGAAAACTCGCGGCTCTTTCCAAACTCAAGCTCCTTTCCGCCTGAATTCTGGAAAGCATGTGCTTTCCTGCGTGGTTTGTTGCGGCCCGACCGCTCTGCGCTTGTCGGGAAGGGCGTTTTTCTGTATGGGCTTGCTCATTCGCCAGCTTGCTCCCCATTCTTCCCCAGTGTCGGCCCCGTCCCTAACTTTTCTTGATCAAAGCGGTCCCCTTGCGCCGCAGGTCGCCGGGTTTCTTTTGCGGGGGATGTCTGGGCGGCCGTGGGATTTATCCGGCACGCAGGTATGGATTCCGACAGCCGGGGCCGGGAGCCGGATCCGGTTTTCGTTGGCGCGGCTGGCATCCGAGGCCGGCACGGGCGTGGTTTCTCCTCGATTTTTCCAGCCGATGGCGGCGATTTTGCCCTGCCAAGCGGGTTTGGCGACACGGGCCGAGCGCGAGGGAGCCTGGGCAGGCGTTTTGCGGGAGGTGCCGCCGGAGGAGGTCGATGCCTTGTTTCCCGTGCCCCTTGGGGCCGATTCCCGGCTGATGGAAGCAGGCGGGTTGATGTGCGATTTGTGCGACATGCTGGGCGAGGCCGCGATTTCCCCGCTTCATCCCGACTTGCTGAAAATCTGCGGGGACGACGAGCTGCGGTGGATGCAAATCGGAACGCTTTACCGGGACTATTTGAATGCGCTCCGGGGATTCGGCCTGGACGATCCGAACGAAGTCCGCGCGGCACAAATTCGCGATCCGGTTCCGCCGCCGGATTTGCGGGCGGTTGTGATCGCCTGCATCCCGGATTTGCCGACGGCGGCGGCACTTTATGCGGAGGCCCTGATGTCCCGTGGGATTGCGGTCGAGGTTCTGGTTTGGAAGCCGGGGCCAATCGCCGGCGGGTTCGACAAGTGGGGGCGTCCGGTGTCGGCCGACTGGGCTGCGTGCGAAATTCCAGTCGCAAGCGAACACATCGTCACGGCGAAGGATCCGAAAAGCGAAGCCGCGCAAGCGGTGCGGTATTTGTCGTCCGCAAAAACTCCCGGCGACTACGCGCTCGTCATGGCCGATCCCGATCTGGCACCCGCATTTCGTTCGGAGGTTCTTCGCTGCGGAGGCAGGCCGTTTTTACCGGGCGGGGATGATCTCTCTGCGACCGAGCCGGCGATCGTGGCGCTGGGATGGATCGAGTGGCGTTCGGCGGGTCGGCTGCGAACCCTGCGCCGACTGCTGGAATGCCCGCGCTTTTCCCGATGGGTCGGCGGCAAAGCGAACCTGCCGATATCCCGCCTGCTCTCCGCCTGCGACTTCCTGATCTCTCAGGTGTTGGCCGAGTCGTTCGACCAAGCTGCATTGTTCCTGGCCCATGCCGACGAAGATTCTCTTCACCGGCCATGGACGGAAAAAGAGGCGAAGCTTCTGTCTGAGACAAAGGCTCTGGTGGAGGCGCTCCAACATTTCCGCGATATGTTTCCGGACGAGGTGATCCGCCAGTCATGGAGAGGCGGGTCAGACGCGGCGGCCGACCAGGTTCTCGACCTGTTCGAGCAGATCCGGGTTTCGCCGGTTTTTTCCAAATGGCCGGACGGCGGGGACATGGCATTTTCCCGCGCGCTGAAATGCACGCTGACATTTTCCGCCTCCGAGCCCGGCGACGTGGAATTCATGGGATGGCTCGAAGCGCCCTGGGCCGAAGCCTCGCGCCTGGCGGTTTGCGGGTGCGTGGAGGGACGGCTCCCGGCATCTGTCAACGGGCACATTTTCCTGCCCGACTCGCGCCGCGGACCGCTCGGCATCCTCGACAATGCGGCCCGCCTGGCCCGCGATTCCTACTTGCTGACCTGCCTTCTCAGCGTTCGCCCGGCGGATGACATCCGCTGCAGCTTCAGTAAGTTTGGTTCTGATGGCGGTCCCTCCCTGCCGTCGAATCTCCTGCTTCGCTGCCCGGGCGCCGAGCTTCCCGACCGAATTCTAAATATCTTCCGGCAGTCGGAATCCGCCTCCGTGCGCCCGCGCCGGGAAAACCATTGGCTCTGGCGGCTCCCCGATGACAGGCGGAAAGCCGTGGAAAAAATCAGCCCCACGGATTTCAAAGAATACCTCTCGTGTCCGTTCCGGTTCTATTTCAAGCGCGTCCTCACTCTGGAGGAATTCGATCCGCGGGCGAGAGAGATGGACGCCCTGCGGTTCGGTTCGCTGGTCCACAAGGCGATCGAGATTTTTTCCAAAAACTCGCCGGGTGAGGGCGACCGGAAAAAGATTGAATCCCACGTCATCGCGCACTTGGAGGCCGAGGCCGGAATGATGTTCGGTCCGGATCCCGCGCCGGCCGTGCGCGTGCAGCTCGAAGCCGCCAAGGTTCGCCTCCGCGCGTTTGCCGGGGTTCAGGCCGGCGTGGTTGCGGAGGGATGGAAAATCCTCGAGGCCGAATGGAAGCTCGACGCCGGGCGTGCGGATCCGATGAAGATCGGCCCGCTCAAGTTCTCCGCGCAGATCGACCGGATCGAAGAACACCCGGATGGAAGGATCCGGGTCATTGATTACAAGACGTATGCCAAATTAAAATCGCCCGCCGAAACCCACTTCGGCAGCGCCGCCGCGAATGGGTTTCTCGAGGAGGCGAAAGTCGTGGTGGACGGAAAACCAAAATGTTGGGTGGACCTCCAGCTCCCGCTCTACCGATTCATCGCGGAAGCTCTTTTTCCCGGCCATCCGGTCCATGTCGCGTATTTCATCCTCGGCGCGGATCCCTCGGAAACCTCGATCCAGGAGTTTGATCTCACCGACGAACTGCAAAGTTCCGCGATCCAATGCGCGGAGGCCGTGGCGGCCCGGGTGGCCCGCGGGGAATTCTGGCCGCATCAACCGCACAAGGTCAGTTGGGCGGATCCTTTCGAAAGCCTGTTCCTCAACGGAGCTCCGGAAAAGGGCTTCGGCCCGGAAACGATCGCGTTCCTGAAAGGCCAGCCATGAGCCGGGAAATCCCCCATCAGATGGTGATCGCCAATGCGGGCAGCGGAAAAACCCACAAGCTCACGACCCGCATGGTCACGCTCCTCCTGCTGGGCGTCGAACCGCGCAAGATCGCCGCGCTCACGTTCACAAAAAAGGCGGCGGCGGAATTTTTGGATGCCGTATTCCAAAGGCTTGCTGCTGCTGCGACGGACGAGGTAAAGCTGAAAAATCTCCGCGACGATACCGGCATTGCGGACATCGATGCCGGCAAGTGCCGCGACGTTCTGCGGCGGCTTGTCTCCCAGATGGGCGTCCTGTGCATGGGGACGATTGATGGGCTTTTCGCGCGCATCGCCCGCGCATTCCCTCTGGAATCCGGCCTCGCCGGAGACTTCACGATGCTCGGCACCTCCGAGCTTCAGGCCGCCCGCGACGATGCCCTGGCGGCAGTCTTCCGCGATTGTTCATCGAACCCCGCGATCTTCGACGAGTTCCTTGACCTCGTGCGCCAGCAAAGCCGCAACCAAAGCGAACGCGGGATTTTTTCGGCCCTCCTCAAGTCGGTGGAAAGTTGCCACAGCAAGTTGATCGCGACCCCCGCGGGCGTCGTGTGGGGCGACCGGAAAGCGATTTGGCCGACGGGCTCGCCGATCCTCTCGGCTGGTGATTGCGCCACGTCCGCCGCCGCGCTTTGGAAAGCCATCGAGGGCACGCATCCTCAACTCGATGCGGCTGCGGCCGCGGCCTGGCGATCCCATCTGGATCTGGCTGCCAGCCCGGACAAGGCATGGCCGAAGGAGCTGGAAAAATTCGTCGCAGAAAAACTTTGCAAATGCTCGACCGACAAAAAGTCCGGCGAAGAATATCTCCCGACCGGCGGAGCCAAGGCGGCGCGGGTTTACCTGAATGCGGAGGTCTCCGAAGCCCGCACCGCTCTCCTGCGCGCGCTGATCAAGCCGGAATACGAGAGCCTCCTGCGGCGGAGCGCGTCCCTCCACGCGATGATGCGACGGTTCGAGTCCGCGTACGACACGCTGACCCGCAGCCGCGGACGCCTGACGTTCTCCGACATCACCGATCTTCTCGCGGCCCGTGTGGATGATCCGGCATGGAGCTCGGCGGTCGGCTACCGGCTCGACGCCCGATACGACCACTGGATGCTCGACGAGTTTCAGGATACCAGCCGCCCGCAATGGCACGTCCTCTCCACGTTCATTGATGAGGTCGTCCAGGATTCCGGAGGCACACGCTCGTTCTTCTATGTCGGAGATACCAAACAGGCGATCTACTCGTGGCGCGGCGGAGATCCGAAACTTTTTTTTGAAATCCGCGACCTCTACAATTCCGCTGGCGAGGCTCGGATCACGTCGGACACGCTCAGCAAATCCTACCGTTCGACGCAGGAAATCATGGATGCGGTCAACTCCGTCTTCGGGAACATCGCGGCGGTTCAGGGGCCGCTCGAACTCGCCGACCGCACGGTTTCGGATTGGACGCAGGCCTGGCAGCCCCACGTTGTTGCTCCGGTGAACGAGGGGAAAACCGGCTTCGTTCGCTGGGTGCCGGTGGAGGTCGGCAAGAGCGACGAAGACAACGACGAGGACGATCCCCGGGATCTTGAGATTCTGAAAATCCTGAAAGAAACCGAGCCGTGGCTTCGCGGATGGAGCTGCGCGGTTCTGTATCGAAAGAACGACAAGGCTGCCGCCCTTGCGGCGCTGCTGCGATCCGAAGGGATCCCGGTCGCGCTCGAAGGCAATACAAACCCCTGCACGAACAACCCGCTCGGTGCCGCGATCCTCGCCGCGTTGCGTTTCGCCGCGTCTCCCGACGATACCCTATCCGGCTGCCTCCTCGCCGGTTCGCCGCTGGCCATTCTGCAAAACGGGGAATTCGCATTCCGGGAAAACGCCCTGGAGATGATCGCCCGCAGCGGCTTTGAGGAGACGATCCGCCAATGGGTTGCCTCCAGCGACCTCACCCATGAACCGTTCCTGGCATCCTGCGCGGCGGACTTCCTCGACGCGGCTTCCGAATTCGACGCGGCCGGCTCCGGAGGGATTCTCGACTTCCTCGCATTTGTCGAGAGCTACCAGGTCCAGGAACCCGAGTGCGCGGATGTCGTCCGCGTGATGACCGTCCACCAGGCGAAGGGACTGACCTTTGATATGGCGATTGTTTCCGGCCTCGATGACCGCGCGGCCCAGACCAACAACGATCTCGTGCTCGGACGCCCGCCAGCATGGGGGATGCTGCTTCCGAAGAAAAATTTTGCGGATCAGGATCCCACGCTGGCCGCTGCCGGAGAATCCTTGCGGGCGGATAAAGAATATGGCGACCTCTGCACCGCCTATGTCGCGATGACGCGCCCGCGCTTCGGACTCTACCTGATCACAAAACAACTTGGAAAAACGAGCGCATCCAAAAATTTTGCGCGCCTCCTCGCGCTGACTCTCGGAGAGCCCCGCGAGTTCGGAAACCAGAAATGGTTTGAAGCCCGCGGCCGCATCGAAATCTCCGGGGATCTTCCCGTCACCGCCGACTCGGCCTTGCCTGCTCCGACCTCCGGCACGCCGAAGCCGGTCTCTCCCTCAGCCTCCACAGCGCTCCCGCCAGAAACCCGGGATCAAAAATCTCCGGCCCGCTCGCGAGAGGCTTCCGACCTCGGCTCTGAGATCCACGCGGCCCTGGCCGCCATCGCCTGGCTCGAGGAATCCCCACCGTCGTTCCCGAAGTGCTCGGACCACGCCGACCGCCTGCTCGAGGCATTTTTCGCCACGCCGACCGCCCGGAATCTCTTCCGCCGCCCGGACGAACCCTGCGAACTTTGGCGCGAAAAACCTTTCGACGTTCTCGTCGGCGGTCAATGGGTGAGCGGCGTCTTCGACCGCGTCCATATCCGCCTTCATCCCGACGGCCAACCCGCATCGGCCACCATCTACGATTTCAAAACCGACAAGGCCCCGCCCGAGGAAATCCGGTCCCGCTACGCGCACCAGATGGCCGCCTACAGCACCGCCGCCGCCATCCTCCTGGGACTGAGCACCGTGGCTGCCGAAACTGTCCCGATCCGCATCCAAAGGTGAAATCTCCGTGAAACGCGAATCTCTTCCTCCCTCCCCACCGAAGAACCGCCAACCCCGCAGACTTGAAATCCTGGAGGGCGCTGCTCGGTCAGCGCCGACTCCCCGATCCGAAAAAATCTGACGGCACGGAGGGAAAATTCGAAATAGAAAATGAAAAAGTCGGACGGCACGGAGGCCGTCCCTCCAGCGAAACCACAGGGGAAACGGGCGTCCCGCCCGTGCGGACGCATTGCCTCGCACAAACCTTGGAGGGCGCTGCTCTGTCAGCGCCGACTTCCTGGTGCGCCACCCCCAAAAAAAATTAAAAAAATCGTTGACGCATCCCGCATCCTTCGTTATTTTTCTCACAAAAGATGAAAACAAATCTCTTCAAAACCCTTGTTGTCGCGGCTGTCGCCGCCATCGTCTCTTCCTCCATGGCACACGCGATCGCACCCAGATCGACCAGAGGGATTATCATTAACGCGCCAGTTCCGCCGACATCGAAACCGGTTTTCAGCATGCCGTAATTTTTAAACGAACTTCACACCATCCACAGCAAACATTCCATGAAATCCAACAGTTTCCTCCTGCTCGCCGTATCGGCCGCTGTCGCTCTGTCGTTCAGCAGCGCCCAAGCGCAATACACTCCGAATTTTAACACGTATAACGCAACCCTCACATTGAGCGGACAAGATTCCTGGGATACAAACGACTTGGGGCAACCGGACGCCGTCGGAAAAGTGGGTGGGTATAGCCAAAACCCTTTACCTGACAACTGGGCAACCCTCGGCGGATTGGCGGTTTACACTGGCTACGAACCCGATGTGATCACGACGGATCTTTGGAGGCCATTCACGCTTCCGGATCCCAATAATTCCAATTTCGTTGTGAAATTCGCAATCACCTCGTCGGCGACTCCCAATCTGGCTCTGGACTCTTTCGGGTGGACGTTCCGCACCAATTCGGGGGTATCCGGTGTGGCCGGTGATGCGATTGCTGGTGTCAAATTCAATCCTGTCAACGTATTGGGAGAGGATATCTTTCGCATTTATTGGACGGATTATACCGGAGCCGAGACGGCGACCAATTGGTATATGAATTACAACAACAAGTATATTCTGAACGCCACCGTCACCGGTCTGGATGGGGCGACACCAAGATTTGTTGTCACCTATGATGATCCTGCGGATATCAAACCGCCTGATACCGTGATTGACACGCCACTTAATACCCTGACTCCCACAGGGGTCGCTGAAGTGGCTGCTTCTTGGACGCTTACCGATACTACAGGAGGCAGCCCTTACCAGAACTACGGATTAAACGCGATGGTGTTCCAAAACTACGCGGCGACAGTTCCCGAGCCCGGCACATGGGTTCTGTTCGGGATTGGGGCCGGGGTGGTGGCGATGATCCGCCGCCGGAAAACCTCCAAGGCGTAATTTCCCTTCAAGAAAATGCCGCACCGGAAACCCGGTGCGGCTTTTTTTTTGACCAATTTCCGGATCAACCCGCGGCTTGAGCGGCCACTGCGGATTGGAGCATGGCTGCGACCTGGCTTTCCAGGGCGGCGGCATCGAATTCGACGCGGTGGAAGACCACGCCCGGCGGATCCCGGCGGAACTCGACCCAGCAGGCGCGCGGGTCGTCGTTGCGGGCGAAGGCGACCGACCCGACGCCGACCGCGTATCGCCCGGCACCGTCGAGCTGCACTTCGCCCTGCCCGGGGGCCGTCCTGAGGCGGCCGGTGTCGTCCAGGCAATAGACCACGGGAATGTGGGTGTGGCCGTAGAACGAAATGCCGGCGGTCTGGCGGGAAAAATGCCTCCTCACATGCTGAGCATTCACGATGTGGGTGAAGAGCGAGGGTTCGTGCAGGCTGGCATGGGACGCCTGGATCCCCTCGCCGTTCCAGGTCAGCGGCAGGCTCACCAGCCAGCGTTTCTGCTCGTCGTCCAGTTCCCGCCGGGCGAGTTCCAAGGGGACGGCGACCGAGGGCGACATCCCGGAAAGATCAAAGTTGGCGGCCATGGCCTCGTGGTTTCCGACCAGGCAGACCTCCGCGCACTGCCGGAGCCGGCGCACGCACTCCGCCGGCTCGGGGCCGTAGCCGAGCACGTCCCCCAAAAAAATGATCCGCGAAATCCCCTGCGCGGAGATCGAGGCCAGCACTGCCTCCAGGGCCTCCACGCATCCGTGAACGTCGGAAAAAAATGCGATGCGGTCAGTCATTTCGTTTCATTGCGCCCCAACGGTTTTCCTCTGCGGACTTTGCGTCTCTGACGTCGTGCGCTCACTCGCCGATCGCCGCCTGGATAGCCGCTGCGATTTTGTCGGCGCTGCTGTTGATTGCGGCCTGGTCGCGGCCCTCGATGAGCAGGCGGATTTTCGGCTCGGTCCCGCTG
The DNA here is from genome assembly GCA_037128135.1 of Verrucomicrobiia bacterium. GTDB lineage: Bacteria > Verrucomicrobiota > Verrucomicrobiia > Chthoniobacterales > Terrimicrobiaceae > QYQL01. Next base: position 12,402 of record JBAXXD010000036.1, on the reverse strand, counting down.
TAGCGGAGGAGGACGCGGCCTTTGCCGTCGAGGCTGGATTCGGTTTCGGCCAGAAGCCTCGAGACTTCTGCGAGGGATTCGAGGGGCGGCTTTTCGCGCACGCGCAAGTTGCGCTGCGCCTGCGGGTATTTTGTGAGAACCTTCTTCAGCTCGCTGAGCGGCTTGCCGGTGTCGGCCATGACCCGGAGGATCTGGAGCGCGCTGACGATGCCGTCGCCGGTCGTGGCGAAATCGCGGAAGATCATGTGCCCGCTCTGTTCGCCGCCGACATTGTGCCCGTCGCGGAGCATCGCTTCGATGACGTAGCGGTCGCCGACTTTTGTGCGCAGCACGCGCCCGCCATGCGCGGCGAGCGCCTCGTCGAGGCCGAAGTTGCTCATGATCGTCGCCACGAGCGTGTTCCCCTCGAGCCGTCCGCGCCGGAGAAAATCCACGGCGGCAATCGCCATGATCTCGTCGCCGTCCACCAGCTCGCCGCGCTCGTCGCAGAGGAGGACGCGGTCGGCATCGCCATCGTGGGTGATCCCGATATGCGCGCCGGTTTCCCGGACGAGCCGCTGGATTTCCGATGGGTGCGTGCTGCCGCAGCCGGCGTTGATGTTTGTGCCGTTCGGCTGGTTGTGGAAGACCTCGATGCTGGCACCCAGCTCGCGGAGGATGCAGGGAGTGGACTTGTAGGCGGCCCCGTTCGCGCAGTCCACCGCGATGCGCAGCGACTCGAGCGTGCGGCCGCGCGGGAAGCTCTGCTTGGCAAACTCCACGTAGCGTCCGACCGCGTCGTCAATGCGGAACGCCTTCCCGATGTTCGTCGCCGTCGGCCGGATGTTCTCGATCTCCCCGCTGAAAACCAACCCCTCGATCCGCGCCTCGATCGCGTCGTCGAGCTTGTATCCGTCGTGACGGAAAAATTTGATGCCATTGTCCTCGTAGGGATTGTGGGAGGCGGAGAGGACGATGCCGGCATCGGCGCGGAGCGAGCGGGTGATGTAGGCGACGCCGGGCGTCGGGAGCGGGCCGATGACGAGCACGTCCACGCCGAGCGAGGTGAGGCCGGCGACCATGGCGTTCTCGAGCATGTAGCCGGAGAGGCGCGTGTCCTTGCCGAGGACGACCTTGCGCCTGGCCCCGGGGAGGTGGCCCGGTCCACCGAGCGACGAGAAGACATGTGCGGCCGCGCGGCCGAGCTTGAGTGCGGTTTCGGCGGTGACGGGTTCGATGTTGGCGACCCCCCGGACGCCGTCAGTTCCGAAGAGTTTTCGCTGGTGTTCGCTCATGAGTGGGTTTCGGGGTATTGGAAGATTTCGGGGTGGGGGTGGGCTTGGGAGGATCAGCGGGTTTCGAAGGGTCGCCCGGTTGCGGCAGGAGCCGGGCCGGTTCGTTCGCGCGGTCGCGCGGGAATTCAAACCTTTCGTTTGCTCGGTCGACGTTCTGCTTGATGAGATACCAAAGGGCCGCCGCCAGGATCAGGCAACCCAGCTTCGCTCTCCAGTTGTTGAGGATGATCTCTTTCATACTTGTCGTGCAGGAGAAGCTGGCTGAGCCGCCGCCGGAACTTGTCCAGGTTGAGATTGCGCTCGATCAGGCCGCTGTGGCAAATCGAAATCTGCCCGGTCTCCTCGGAAACCACGATCGCGACGGCGTCGGATTCCTCGCTGAGGCCGAGTCCCGCCCGGTGGCGCAGCCCGAGATTCCGGTCGAGATCCTCGCGCTGGGTGAGGGGAAAAATGCAGGCGGCGGAGACGATCCGGTCGCCGCGCATGATCATCCCCCCGTCGTGCAGGACGGTCTTCGGCTGAAAGAGCGTGAGGACAAGCTCCTTCGAAAACTCGCTGTCGAGGAGCACTCCGGTTTCGGAAATCGACTTGAGGCCGAGCTCGCGCTCGATCGCGATCAGCGCGCCGAACCCCTTGCTCGCGAGCTCGAAGACCGTGTCCGTGATCTCCTCGATCGTCTCCCGCTCCTCGAAGACGGATGTGAAAAAGTGGTGGCTGCCGAGCTCGGTGAGCGCGCGCCGCAGCTCGGGCTGGAAGATCACGACGAGCGCGATCGCGAGGAAGACGGAAAAGCTGCGCAGGATCCACCCGATGACCACGAGGTTGAGCAGTTGGGAAACCAGGGTGAGCGTCAGGAAAACCAGGGCGAGGCCGATCAGGATCCGCGCCCCGTGGGTTCCCCGGAGGTAGAGGTAGCTGTAATAAAGGACGACCGCCAGAATCAGGACCTCCACGCCGGAGGTCCAGTTCGCGCTCAGAAATTTTGCCGCCGTCTCAAGCATTGCCGAGTATCGCCTCGGTCATCCGAAGCGCCTCCCGGTTGGGCTGGACATCGTGCACCCGGAAAACCGCCGCCCCGCGCTCGCGGCAGAAGCTGGTCAGGCAGACGCCCGGCCAGAAGCGATCGGCCGGATCCGCGCTCCCGACAGCCCAGCCGAGAAACGATTTCCGGGAGACCCCGACAAGGATCGGGCGCCCGAACTCGAGAAACGCGCCGAGCCCGGAAAGCAGCTGGCGGTTGTGCTCGGGGGTTTTTCCGAATCCGATTCCTGGGTCGAGGGCGATGCTCATCGGGTTAATTCCGCAGGCTACTGCCCGCTCGAGCGCATGTCGAAAAAAATCCCCGACCTCGGCCACGACATTGTCGTAATGCGGGGCGACCTGCATCGTCCGGGGCGTGCCCTGCATGTGCATGATGACGACTCCGGCGCCGGTGCGCGCGACGAGCTCCGCCATGTCGGGATCGCCGCGCAGCCCGCTCACATCGTTGACGATATCAGCGCCGGCGGCGAGGGCGGCATCGGCGACGGCCGCCTTCGAGGTGTCGATGGAGATGCGTGCCCTGCCCGCGAGCCCGCGGATCACGGGCAGCACCCGGCGGAGTTCCTCGTCCTCCGGAACCGCGAAGGAACCCGGACGTGTGGATTCACCGCCCACGTCCATCACCTCCGCCCCCTCGGCAACCATGCGGAGGCCGTGCAATATGGATTCGTCGGCAGAAAGAAATCCGCCGCCGTCGGAAAACGAATCGGGCGTCGCATTCAGCACGCCCATGATCCAGCCGCGCCGCGAAAGGTCGTGGTCGCAGCCTCGAATCCGCCAGATCATTTTTTCTCGAGCCGGATGCGCGCCGAACGCCCGTGCGCATCGAGCCCCTCGATCCTGCTGAACGTCTCCAGGAATGGCAGCGAGGCGCGGAGCGACGGCTTGTCAAACATGACGACGCTCGTCCGGCGCTGGAACTGGTCAACCGTGAGCCCGGCAAACGACCTGCCGGCGCCTCCGGTCGGAAGCTCGTGGCTCGGCCCGGCAAGAAAATCCCCGCCCGCGACCGGCGAGAGCCCGCCGAGAAAAATCCCTCCCGAGGTTGTGAGCTGGAGGGCGATTTCCCCGGGCTGCGCGGTCGCGATCGAGACATGCTCGGAGGCGAAGTCGTTCGCGAGCCGGACGGCGGAATCCCTGTCGGGAACGAGGACGAGCGTCGCGTTCTTGAGGCCGGCCGCAAGCTCCTTCGGGCGCTTCGAGAGCTTGATCTGCCTGGCGAGCGCCTTTTTCACCGAAGAGAGAATTTTCCGCGAGTCGGTCACGAGCACGGCCTGGCTGCCCGGCCCGTGTTCGGATTGCGCGAGGAGGTCGGCCGCGATCCACTCCGGCTCGGCGGAGTGGTCGGCAATCACCAGCACCTCGCTCGGACCGGGAAGCAGATCCACCGCCACGCGCCCGAAGACCTGCCGCTTCGCCTCGACCACAAATGCGTTTCCCGGACCAAAAATCTTCTGGACCGGGCGGATGGTTTTCGTCCCGAAGGCGAGGGCGGCGATCGCCTGGGCACCGCCGACGCGGTAGATTTCCGTGGCACCGCATCCGGCGAGAGCGGCGAGCAGCGCGGGATGCACGGCGCCGTTTTTTCCGGCTGGCGTGACGGCGACGATCTCCGGAACCCCGGCTGCGGCGGCCAGCGTGCAGGTCATGATCGCGGAGGAGACGAGCGGGGCCGTGCCGCCGGGGATGTAGATGCCCACGCGCCGGAACGGATCGAACCGCTCGCCGACGACCGCGCCCTGCCGGTTCTTCATGAACCAGCTTTTGCGCAAGCTGCGGCGGGCAAAATTCCGGACGTTCGTGCGCGCGGCAAAAATCGCACGGCGGGTCTCGGCGGGAAGTTCGGCGATCGCGCGGGCGGTCTCGGCGGGCGCCACCGGGATCTGCACGGCCGTCAGAGCGGGCCCGCCGAATTTCTTCGTGTAGCGGATCAGCGCGGCGTCGCCTTTCGACCCGACCGCGGCGAGGATCTTCGCAACGACCGCGCGGACTTCGGGATCCGGGGCCGCGCGGCGGCCGAGGGCCGCGATCGCTTTTTTGTAGCCTTTGTCTTCGGGGCGGAGAACCTTCATGTCAGCGGATGTAGGCGAGGACAAATGCCGCGAGGAAGATGTTCACCAGCGCGAGTTCGAAGAAAAAATACCATCCGAGCTTCATGAGCTGGTCGTAGCGGAATCTCGGGAGCGTCCAGCGCACCCAGATGAACAGGAGGAGGATCGCGCAGATCTTGGCGAAGAACACGCCGATGTTGACCAGCCCGAAGACGACGCCGGGCAGGCCGGGCAGCGAGCCGTCGGGAACCAGCGGCAGGCTCCAGCCGCCGAGAAAGAGCGTCACGATCACGCCGGATCCGGCGATCATCGCCGCGTATTCGCCAAGAAAAAACAGCGCGAATCCCATCGAGGAATATTCGGTGTGATACCCGCCGACGAGCTCCTGCTCAGCTTCGGGAAGGTCGAAGGGCAGCCGGTTCGTCTCGGCAAACATCGCGACCAGAAACACGAAAAAAGAAATCAGCATCGGGATCCAGAGCAGGACGCGCTGGAGCGACCACCCGGCCGCGCAGGCCGCCCCGACCGCCTGCCAGTCGCCGGCGAGGAGCATTCCCCAGCCGAGTCCCTTCGGCCACCACGGCGCGACAAGCCACCCGTTCCGCACCTGCCAGCCCACGATGTCCGGAAGGCTCAGCGTCCCGCAGAGCATGAAGACCGGGATCACCGAAAGCCCGAGCGCCAACTCGTAGGAGATCATCTGCGAGGTCGAGCGGATCCCCCCGAGAAACGGGTATTTCGAGTTCGACGCCCAGCCGGCCAGCACGATCCCGTAAACCCCGAGCGACGACACAGCAAAAACATAGAGAACCCCGATGTTCAGATCCGCGATCACCATCGGCACCCCGAAGAGCGACGAGCCGAACGGCAGCACCGCCAGCACCAGGATCGGCGGGATCATCGCCAGCTTCGGCGCAATGTAATAGTAAAACTTGTTCACCCCGCCGGGCATGAAATTTTCTTTCAGCAGGAGCTTCATCGCATCGGCGACCGGCTGGCCCAAGCCGAGGAACGGGAGGTCCTTCTTCAGCCCGAGCAGAGTGAGCGGGATGCCCACGCGGTTCGGCCCGACCCGGTCCTGGATGAGCGCGCAGACTTTCCGCTCGGCATAGACCGTGTAGGACACGAGCCCGAGGATCACGCCCAGCAGGCACAGCGTCTTGGCCAAAGACGTCCAAACCAGAAAGACCTCGGGCAGGAAGAGCATGCTCAATATGTCCATCAAACCTGCTTATCCGCTTCCCGCATGGCCTGTCGAGAATCAAGGTGGAAAATTGCCTCCCTCGTCGCCGCATAAAGCGTCACGACTCCCAGGCACATCGGCCGCGGACGCCGGGCCTCGAACCCGCACGCGTTGATCAACGCCACCATCCCCGGCCCGCGCGGAAATTTTTCGATCGACTCGCCGAGGTATTCGTAGGCGTCCGCGCGCCCGGTCGCCCACCCGGCGATCCGCGGCAGCAGGTGGTGGAGGTAGAGACGGTAGGCCTCACGGAGCGGCCCGCGGGGAGGCAGGGAAAAATCCAGGATGGCGAGCAGTCCGCCGGGGCGGAGGACGCGGGCCATCTCGTGGAGCGCCTTCTCCCACGAGGCCATGTTCCTGAGCCCGAACGCCACGGTCACGGCATCAAACGAGCCGTCGGCGAACGGCAGCGCGAGGGCGTCGGCCTGGACGAGAAACGGCACCCGCTTGCGCCGCGCCTCATCGAGCATCGGAAGGCAGAAGTCGGCGCCGATCACATGGGCGGCCGGACACGCCTTCTGCAGCGCGATCGCCAGATCCCCGCTGCCGGTCGCCAGATCAAGAACCCGCCCGGGACGTGCCGCCGCAACCAGCCGGGCAACCCGCGCGCGCCAAAAAAAATCGAGCCCCCCGCTCAGCAGGTGGTTCGCAAAATCATACCGTCCGGCAATCGCGGAAAATGTCCCGCGCACGAACTCCGGATCTTGTTGGCGCATCGAATGGGACACGGAAAAAAAGTGGTGCTCACGAGAGGATTCGAACCTCCAAGGGTTACCCCATACGGTCCTGAGCCGTACGCGTCTGCCAGTTCCGCCACGTGAGCGACAGAAAATTCAGTATCTCCGGATCCCTCCTCCAAGTAAACCCGAAAAATTTTCCCGCCGGGCGACCGCATCCGGCCGCATCCGCTTTTGACATGGCGGCACCCGTCTGGCAGTCTCACGGCCAGACATGTGGCAAAGCTATCTGGCGGTCATGGCGGGAGGCGCGGCGGGAGTTGGCGCGCGCATGTTTCTTTCCAACTGGATTGCCAACCAGTTCGGATCCTCCTTTCCGTGGGGCACGCTGATCGTCAACGTGTCGGGCTGCGTGGTCATCGGGATTTTCACCGGCCTCACCGGCCCGGACGGCGCGTTCATGACCTCGCCGCTCGTGCGGCAGGTGGTGGCGATCGGGGTTCTGGGCGGGTTCACCACGTATTCGTCGTTCAGCCTGCAAACGATCTCGCTTCTTGCCGACGGCGAGCTTTTATACGCTGCGGGCAACATTGCCCTGACCCTGCTGCTGTGTCTGGCCGGCACATGGGGAGGATTGGCCGTTGTGCAGTTGCTTCAACCCCGTTAAGGAGATCCTATGAAACTACCCGAAGACGCCATGCTGCTGCGGATCCTCATCGGTGAGAGCGACCGATGGCACCACCAACCGCTCTACGAGGCGCTCGTTTTCAAAGCCCGCGAGCTCGGGCTGGCCGGGGCCACCGTGCTCCGCAGCCCGATGGGCTTCGGCGCGAGCAGCCGCGTGCATACCGCAAAGATCCTGCAGCTCTCAACCGATCTGCCGGTCATCATCGAAATCGTGGACACCGAGGAAAAGCTCAACGGATTCCTGCCGGCCCTCGAGGAAATGATGGGCGGCGGCCTGGTCACGATGGAAAAAATCCAGGTCATCCATTACCGGCCGGCCGCAGAGGGCGCGTAGAAAACAATGGCCATCCTGAACCACTGGCTTTTCTGGTCGCTGCTCTCCGCGTTTTTCGCCGGGCTCACGGCGGTGCTGGCGAAAGTCGGCGTCGAGGGAGTGAACTCGAATCTGGCGACCGCCATCCGCACGACCGTGGTTCTGCTCTTCACCTGGGCGCTCGTCGCGGCGGCCGGATCGCCGGGCTCACTGGCAAACCTCTCCCGGCGGACCTGGGTGTTTCTCGTTTTTTCCGGGCTCGCCACCGGGCTGTCGTGGGTGTGCTACTTTCGCGCGCTCCAGTTGGGCCGGGCCTCGCAGGTCGCCCCGATCGACAAGCTGAGCGTGATCTTCGTCATCGCGCTGGCGGCATTGTTTCTCCACGAGCCGGTCACCTGGCACCAATGGCTGGGCGGAAGCCTCATCCTCTGCGGGGCGATTGCCCTCACCTGGTCGTAAGGGGAGAGGGACGCGGGCGTCTCGCCCAATACTGTTGCTTGAGGGATATTTTATCCGCAGATTAACGCGGATTAGCGCAGATTCTTATTGGAGGCATAGGCTGCTTATCAGGCGCTTATGTAGCGTATCTGCGAAAATCTCCGTCCCTCTGTGGATCGATCTTTTCCTGTTAAGCAAACAGTATTATGGGGGCATCCGTTTTCCTCCCCCTTTCATTTTCTCCGGGCGAGGTCAGGATGTCTGTGGATGGGTTCGCAGGATGGGGAGTGAGGATGGGTTCGGCAGGATGCCAAACCCTGCACGCTGGAAGCGTGCGCTCCATCGCGTGCGCTCCCTCTTGGATTTGCCTAACATGCCTTGATCTGTGGAAATCCGAGCCGCCCGTGGTTCGATAGCATTTTTATGGTTTCCCGCATCAGAAAATTTCTGAAAATTTCCATTGCAAAATGGTTCGCAGTAGAATAATTGTGACATACCCATATTTTCCACCACTCTCCCAAAATGCAGCCCCTAACTCTGCCCTTATGAATCCGAAACCCGCCCGGAAATCCGGCCGGAATGCCCGGAATTTGCTTCTCTGATCCGAATTTCTTCTCTGATCTCCACTCGAATCGCCCCGCACAAACGTCAGCTTCACATCATCCTATGAAAACGAACCCCGCCTTCAGATTCACCCTTTTCCTCGTCGCCCTCGCCGCGCTGCTGGCTCCGCCGGCCGCCCGCGCGGCCACGGTCACGTGGAACGGCACAACCGGCGGCGACTGGAACTTGGCCACCAACTGGTCGGGGTCGGCCAAGCCCGGCGCTTCGGACACCGCCCTCTTCAACACGACCCTGGCGACGGTCGCCAACGCCGCTGCCAACCAGAGCGTCGGCAGCATTGCGTTCGACACCAACGCCGGCACGGCCTCCGGCGCGTTCACGATCGGCACGACGGGCGGCAGCAGACTGACCCTCGGGAATAACGGCATCATCCAGATCCTCTCGACCCTCTCGGGCACGGGGAAAACCATCTCGATCAACTCCCCGATCGTGCTGACCCCGAACGCCGTGGCCACGGTGGGCACGTATGTCAGCGGCGGCCCGGGCACCTACACGTTCGCGAACTACAGCAGTGACGCCACCAACACCCTGAACCTCGGCGGCACGATCTCTGCAGCGACGACACAAAGCACGGAAACCCTGGTCCTGGCCGGCACGAACACCGGCGCCAACACGATCAGCGGCGTCATCTCCACCGGGTCTGCGGCGTTGTTTAACCTCAGAAAGGACGGGGCCGGCACATGGATCCTCTCCGGCAACAACACCTACACCGGCACGACCTTGGTGACGGGCGGCTTGCTCCAGCTCACCGCCGTGGAAACCGCGGGAACCAGCGGCCCGTTGGGCAAACCGGGGACACTGGCCAACAGCATCATCCTCCAGGGCGGCGGCTTGAAATTCACAGCCACCAACACCTACGACTACACCACCTCCAGCCGCCTGCAGTTGGGGGACGGCTTCGCCAGCACCATTGACACGAACGGGCAAAGCGTGACCTTCGCGAATGCCCTTGGAGTAGGGTCCCTAAAGACAGGCGGACTGACCAAGGCCGGCCTCGGCACCTTGACTCTCAACGGCACGAACACCTTCACCGGCAATACCACGGTCTCCGCCGGCACACTGTATCTGACGAATTCCCTCGCGCTCCAGAGCAGCGCGTTGGATACGCTCAACAGCGTCGCTGGCGATGGGTCCAATGGCCTCAAGACAAACCAGACCACTCTGACCCTGGGCGGGCTCATCGGCAACAAGGATCTGGCTTCGGTCTTCACGACCACCTCCGGCGGCTACAGCAGCGTGACCGGCCTCACCCTCAATCCCAGCGCCGGCATCTCCAATTCCTACTCCGGCGTCATCGCCAATGGGGCCGCCGTCACGACCCTGACGAAGTCCGGCGCGGGCACGCAGATCCTCTCGGGCGCTAACAGCTACACCGGCACGACCACCGTCAGCGTGGGCGTTCTGAACATCCAGAATGCCACCGCGCTCGGCACCACGGCGAACGGCACCTCGGTGACCAGCGGCGCCGCCCTCCAGATCCAAGGCAACGCCACGGTGGGCGCGGAAACCCTGGCCCTCAACGGCAACGGCACCGCCAATGATGGCGCCCTGCGCAACATCAGCGGCACGAACGTCTGGCAGGGCACGGTCACGCTCGGCAGCGCCGCCCGCATCAACTCGGACTCCGGCTCGCTGACGTTCAACACCGCAGCCAACAGCATCACCGGAACCCAGAACCTCTGGCTCGGCGGCGCGGGCAACGGCACGATCGCCGGCACCATCACCACCAGCACCGGCACGCTGACCAAGGACGGTGCCGGCACATGGACGCTCTCGGGCAACAATACCTTCACCGGCACGACGAGCAGCAACGCGGGCGTCCTGAGCCTCGATTTCTCGGCGGCCACAACGGCCAACAACATCATCAACTATGCCGCGAACTCCTCCGCGCTCGCGCTGGGCGGCGGCACGCTGAACCTCTTGGGCTCGGCCACGGCCCCCAACAGCCAGCGGTTCAACGGCCTGACCGTCAATGCGGGGGCGAGCGCGATCGCGCTCTCGACCAACGCCACTCCCCAAGCGCTGCTGCTGACCCTCGGCGCGATCACGCGCAACACCGGCGGCACCGTGGACTTCACCGAACCGACCGGCACGCTCGGCGCGACCAACGGGGCCACCACCACCACCACCAATACCAACGGCATCCTCGGCGGATGGGCGACGGTCGGCGGCACCGACTGGGCGTATGCCAGCGGCACAACTCCTTTCAACATCATCGCGCTGCCCGCCGGGAACTACACCAGCGACACCTGGGGCAGCGGCAACAACACGACCATCACGGGCAGCAGCGCCGTCACCGCAAACTCCACCACGAACAGCCTGCGCTTCAACGCCACGGGTGCCAACACCCTCACGCTCAACGGCACGAACGTCATTACCTCGGGCGGCATCCTGGTCACCTCCGCTGTCGGCAACAACACCACCACGATCACCGGCGGCACCCTCGAGGGGGCCGCTTCCAAAGACCTCGTCATCATCCAGAACAACACCCTCAATGGCCTGACCATCGCCTCGACGATCGCCAACAACACCGGTGCCACCGCCCTCACCAAATCCGGCGCGGGTGCCCTCACGCTCAACGCCACGAACACCTACACCGGCGGCACCTACCTCAACGCCGGCACGCTGAACATCAACGCCGCCGCCGCCCTCGGCACCACCGCCGGCACATTCACCATCAACGGCGGAACCATTGACAACACCAGCGGCGCAGCCATCACCACCAGCAACTACGTGCAGACCTGGAACAACGACTTCGCCTTCACCGGCGCCAGCGATGGCACCCACAACCTGAACCTCGGCACCGGGGCCGTGACCCTCGGCGGCCCCGGCGCCTCGCGCACCATCACGGTTAATTCCGGCAACCTCACCGTGGGCGGCAACATCGCCAATGGCACGACGGCCAACTCCATCATCAAGGCGGGGGGTGGTGCGCTCACGCTCAACCAAAGCAATAACTACTTCACCGGCGGCGTCACCCTGAACGCCGGCACCCTGAACATCGGCGGCCAGACCATCAATAACAGCAATTCCTCCCTGGGCGGAGGCATACTCACCATCAATGGCGGCACCATTGCCAACACCAGCGGCGTGGGTAATATCTTAAACACAAGCACAACCGGCACCACTGGGCTCATGAACGCGGTGGTAGTGAACGGCGATTTCACATTCAACGGCTCGGGAGTCATCGGCGCGAACGGCGTCGGCACGGGAGACATCGTCCTGCAAAACTTTGGCAATGAAGCCAACGCGAGCACGACCCTCGGCGGGTCGGGCACGGCCCGCACCATCACCGTCAATAATGGCACACTCACCATCGCGGAGCCCCTCATCGGCAACCTTGGCTTCATCAAAGCGGGCAACGGCACTCTGACTTTAACCAGAAAAACCAACACCTTCACCGGCAATGTGACGCTGAATGAAGGAACGTTGTATCTCGCCAACGCTGCTGCCTTGGGCGCGATCACGAATACCCTGATCATCAACGGCGGCACGATTAACGGTGGCGGCCCGGTCGGCCTCAACAACTACAATCAAATTTGGAACAACAGCTTCAGCACCGGCACTTTGAATCAGAGCAACGTCGCGGTGGGTGATGCCAACACCCTGGACCTCGGCTTGGGCAACGTGAGCCTGGGCGGCGGAAATGCGTCCCTCACCATTACCGCGAACTCGCCGTATGGAATGCTCTCGGTCGGCGGCACGATTTCCAACGGCACCACCTGCAACAGCCTCATCAAGGAGGGCCCCGGGATGCTGAACCTGTATGGTGCGAACACCTTCACCGGCGGGATGACGGTGAACGCCGGGACGCTCCTCATCGGCAACGCCGCCGCTCTCGGCACTGGCACATTGACCCTCAACAATGGCGCCGCCCTGAGCACCCTGCAGGATATGACGATCGCCAACAACGCGCAGGTATGGAATGGCAACGTCTCATTCATTACCACCGCCCCTGTTGCCACCCTGGGCGGCAGCTACAGCTACGGCACCGGCGGCACCTTGAACATGGGCACCGGAGCCATCACCCTCGGCAGCAACAGCTCCATGACCG
>JBAXXD010000035.1:0-33735 GCA_037128135.1 Verrucomicrobiia bacterium | reverse complement strand
TTCCCGTGTCGTTTACAGTTGTGTTTGATTGCTCTCCAGTCACCGTGGAGGTTCCCGTGTCGTTTACAGTTGTGTTTGATTGCTCTCCAGTCACCGTGGAGGTTCCTGTGTCGTTTGCAGTTGTAATTGTTTGAGCGCCGGTCTCCGCGGAGGTTGTGGTTGTGTTTGTTTGAGCTCCCGTAATTACCACATCATTGCTCATAGCTGGCAAATTCGTCACAGGATCAACGGTTCCAGTTCCCGTTGGGCCGTAAGAAATGTTTTGATTTGTCTGAGCACCGGTAGTCGTTGTGTCAGCAGTTGTGTTCGTCTGGGCGCCAGTTGTTACTGTGTTTGTGGAGGTGTTCGCGGTGGAGTTCGTCTGAGCTCCAGTTGTCGTTGTGTTTGTGGAGGTGTTCGCGGTGGAGTTCGTCTGACCTGCGGTTGAGTTTGTCTGGCCGCTTGTTGTATCGGAAGTGCTGGTGGAGTTTGTTCCGCCCGATGTAAATGTCCCGCCGGTCTGCCCGAGCACCGAGGAGATCGTGCTGGCGCTCGTTCCGGTGCCGGAGCCCGGGAGGGAGGCTTCAAAGGATGCGGCGATGGTATCGCCGCTGATTGAGGCGTTGGTATTTCCGATGTAGGTATTGCCGTTGCCAAAGACGGTGAACATGCCTCCGCCCGATCCCTCGCTGGACGTGCTGAAGACGGCGACGCCCGAGAGGTTGGTCCCGCGGATGGTGGCTTGGAATGTGCCGTCGGCTGGGAAGAAAGTGCCGTTGCTGAACGGATTTCCGTTTCCCCCGCCGAAGGCCATGGCGACAGGCGAGGTGAGGATCGGGACAAGAAGCGTGGTGAGCAACGCGGTCGCTGCAAACGAAGACCTGCGCCGGAAGTCGGAGAGAACAGAGGATGTTTTCATAAATGCGTATTAAGGGCGTAGTATTTACGTGCACTTTGGAATTGTCAATGTTTTTTTTCTGATTTTTCTGCCGCATCTCCCGGCGCAAAGGAGGCAGGTCGCCCCCGGCCTGCTGCCCGGCAAGGTGGCCGCCCTCCCTTGGAGGCCGTCCCCTACCGTCCGGTGACCTTCGGCATTTGGATTCCGCTGACTTTGATCGGCAGCGGGCCGGAGGGTTTCGGGTCGCTTTTTCCTGTGGAAAACTGGAGGGAGCCGGAGCCCGAGAACCTTGCGGGTTCCCCGGTCGCCTCGAAGGCGCCCGTGAGCAGACGCGCGGGCGACTTTGCGTCCGGGCCGGCAGAGGCTTCGAATGAAAAAATCAGTCGGCTTCCCTCCGTCCGGCCTTGGGAGGATCCTGTGAATTGGCGGCCCTTGTGGAAGATCACCACATTGCCGGAAAACACGCCCGGCCCGGATGGCGAAAAGACCGCCACTCCCGAAGTCGCGTCGCCCCTGAGGGTCGCCTGAAACACATCCTCCTGCCGCTGCGGATCCGCCGCCGCCCCCAAAAGCGGAAGGAGCGCAAAAAGAGAGAAAATGAATATACGCATGAAATACGTATGCCGAAACGCCGTCCGCCCGTCAATAGTCATCGCTCTCCGGTGGAATTCCCTCTTTCCCATCCGCGGTTTTCATCACGAGTTCCCCGAAATACTCGCTGACAGAAAGCCCCGCCTCCTCCGCAAGGCGTTTCGCCTTTTGCTCGACCTGCACGGGCACGTCGATCTGCAGTTGAATGAAATTTTCTCCTGTGCGTTTCATGAATTACGCACCTTATACGTAAATACCACTTTGACAATTTTTTTTGTTTTCTGAGAGGGGCCTTTCCTTCCGAAAAGCGCTCTCCGAAGGGAGGCAGCCCGCCCTCGGCCTGCTCTACTCGGCAAGGCGACTGGAGGGCGCGATCGCCCTCCATAGTCACTTGTGCGGCGGATTTCGACCGCTTCCGTCGCGTTGACGAGTAGCGCAACAATGAGTTACACGTCAATGATCTTCACGAGCGCTTCGCTCTATGGTGTTGTGTGCATTGCCGGAATATCAACGAGGGCCGGAGGCTGAAAAATAGGCTGGGCAAGCGCCTTCGGGAACTTCGGGAATCCGTGGGATTATCCCATGCGGAGATGGTTCGTCGGCTTCAAAACGGCGGCTGGGAAATTGACCCGGCCACCTATACCAGAATGGAACTCGGACAGCGGACGCTGACAGATTTGGAGGTTTTTGAATGCCTGCGGGTTCTTGGGAAGAAGTGGGGTGCCCTCGACGGTTAAATGTGTGTTGAAAAGCCCCGCGCCTCATGAGAGATTTATACAGGGCACAGATTTAAACCCTCAGATGCTGTGAAAACGAAACTCAATTTATCCATCCTTCCTGACATTCGGGCGGCAGCCGAAGCCATGGCGACCCGGCGGAGAAGGTCGTTATCCCAACTTTTTGAGGATCTCATCGAGGCGGAGTGGGAGCGTCGGCCTCCGACGCCTGCAACGATCATCCCACAGAAGCCGATCTCAAGGAAGCCAAGGCGGCGCGGCAGGACTCCCTGACCGGGCTCGCCTGGCGCTCTCCGAAAGGAGGCAATCCCGCTCTCGACCTGCTCGGCAAGGCGGCGGGGTGCGACCGCTCTCCCGTGTGGTTGTGCGCACGTCGCCATTCGGGTCAGTGTGGAATGGTGCTTAAGCCAGAGTAGAACAAGCGTCCCGCTTGTTTTCCCCTGCAGGACGGATACCGTGGGCGACCGCCCTCCATTGATTGCGCTACGCGCGGATCAGGGTGCGTTTATCCGGTTTGCCAGTAAATGAACCTTCTGCTACCCTCCAATCATGGGCACATTTTATACAGGCGCCAAAATTGAAAATGTTTCCCGTCGGGAACAAAGCGCAATGATCCCCCGTCTTCTGGTGGATACCGGCAGCGAATACACATGGGTGTCGGGAACGACATTGGAAAAACTCGGCATCCAAAGAGAAAAAAAAGACCTGTCGTTCGTGATGGCAAACGGCCAGCAAATCACGCGGAGTGTGGGATTCGCCATCGTCCGGGTCAACCAATCCTTCACCGTTGACGAGGTGGTTTTCGCGGAAAAAGGGGATCTGTTATTGCTGGGAGCCCGAAGCCTTGAGGGGCTGAATCTGACCGTTGACTCCCGGAAGAAAAAGCTGGTGGCGTCAGGCCCGTTGCCTGCGGCTGCCAACTTGCCAGCCTGACGGCAAACAAGGCCGCCGGGGCGAATCCACCCCCCTCACTGGCGGAGGAGACCCACGCCGGCCGCACGCGCTGCGGCAACCAACGCGGAATCTTTTGTTGCCAGGGGAAGCCCCCGGCGCAAGGCGAGTTCAAGATAAGCGGCGTCATAGGTGGAAAGCCGGTATTGAACCGCGAGGTCGAGGGTTTTGTTCCATGCCTGCGGGATCGTTTGTTCGTCCACGAAAATATCATAGACGAGGAGCTGTGAGAAAAACGCTTCCATGCCAGCCTGGTCGATGCGGCCCCGTCTTTGTGCTCCCACCATGACATTGCCCAGTTCCAGATGCCAGAGCGCTGGAACCCACGCCGCAGCCCCCGCCGAGAGATCCTCCAGCAAGCGATCCGTGGCTGCCGTCGCTTCGTCTCCGAACACCCAGGGCAGGGTGGCTGAGCAATCAAGGACGAACGGATTTTTCACGCACGCCCCTCCTCGCGGAGGACGCGCGAGTCCAGCCCGTTGAGCGAGTAGCGGCTGCGGAGGTGCCGCAGAGCCTCAGTGGCTTTCCGGCGCCGTTCCGCCAGGTCAGCGGTGAAACCGACCAACTGGGCAACAGGCCGATCATGTTTCGTAATCGTAAAAACCGCACCTCGCTTTGCCCGTTCCAGCAGTTCACCAAGCTTCGTCTTCGCCTCAAAGGCCCCGATTTCAATAAAAGAGGATTTCATATAAAAAAACTAACCTGTCAGACTGGTTCGTCAAGAGGGAAAGGGAAATCCCGCATTCGGCAAAACGATGAGGCAAAGAGGCAAGGCGGCCGACCGTGCTCAAAAAGTGCCCTCCGAAAGGACGCCCTCCGAAAAGGAGGTGGAGCCCGCTCTCGGCCTGCTCGGTGAGTTTGCCCGCGCACTTTCCCACAGCGTGGAAAAATTGGGCGGGAAGTTCGGCGGGTGGTTCAGGATGTAGCGAACAACAGCGACAAAACGGGCATCGGTGAGGATGATGGTATCGCGGTAGTTTGCCTGCCAAAGTGCGCCGTTGCCGGAACCTGAGAATCTTTTCGCATGAAAGCCCCGCTTGCAACCCGGCGAAACCTGTTCCGAAGACCGGAGCCCGTGCCTCGGGTCTGGACTCGGTGGGTGCCGTAGGCGGTCATTCCTATGCCAAAGGCGCTCCCCAAGCCTTGGTTCGTTTACATGCTTCGGTGCTCGAACGGTTGCCTCTATACCGGGATTTCCACCGATATTCAGCGGCGGCTGAGTGTCCACAACTCCGGTAAGGGGTCCGCGTATGTCCGTGCCCACCGCCCGGCCAAGCTGATCGCATACACGAGTGCGGTCGGCAGATCGTCCGCATCACGCTTGGAATACTCGGTGAAATCTCTGAGCCGGTCACAGAAGCTCGCCTTGGCAAAGAAGTGGAAAGCTGGTCACTGATCAACTCAGCGGGTCGAAAGCATCCAGCAACGGGGAGAGATCGATCACTTCGTTCGCCGAGGTTTTCAGGCCCGCGCCCAAATTTGGAGCGGCAGACGCCACCTCCACACGAATGCCCCGCCGCCGCAACTGGAGCGCCAGATAGGAAAAGTCGGCATCGCCGGTGACCAGAACCACCACGTCGGGTCGCATCTCTATCGAGAGTTCGACGGCATCGACGGCCATCAAGACATCCACATTGGCCTTGTAGTGCATCTCGGCTCCGGGCGAGCCGTCCTTGGTCATCACCAGAAACCCGTGCGAGCGCAGCCAGTGCAAGAACTTGTTTTTCTTGTCACGCTCGGGCTGCCATTCGGGCATCGCCGGGGGCAACCCTGCATAGACGACGGTTTCCAGTAGCTCGCGCTCCCTGACGAGGAATTCCTGAAGTTTGAGCCAGTCCAGCTTGCGGTTGGCGGCCTTCGCGGAGCTGGTGACGTTAGATTCATCGACGAGAACCAGGACTCTCCGTATCCCGGCAGGCTTGGAAAGTGTGCGCTTCATGTGTCCGTCACCATGGGCGGGGGCCGGGCAGCGAACGAGAAGAAAAATGAACGCACTAAAATACTCCGAGAGAAATCCCGCCCTGCCACGAATACGTGAAAACAGTATGTCCTCCAGGTAGCGTATGGATCCACCGCGATGCCGGGGGCGGGCCGTTATATTAATATGGGGACGAGAGCTGCGTCTCCGCAAAAACTATAAAAATCGTGAGGCAGTTACGCAGGCTGCTGCCCATCGCCGCGCCGGACAAGAAAATCATCAAGGCCGGAAAAGGCCGGGCGGGGCTGCCCCTCCGGGGGCTGTGCCAACTGGACGGCAGGAGCTGGCTGAAGCTTGGCTTGGCACCCCTCGCATGGGGCATGATCGTCTCCGAGTAAAACATTCCCTGCACGCCGCACTCCGAAAGGTGTAGCGTGCGGGGGTGTTTTCTTTAGCTGCCAGATCCGATGAGACGATTTCTTGAACGCGGGGGAGGATGGGTCGTCGCGCAGTTCCTGCTCTTCGCGTGCCTGCTCGCGCTCGCCGCCCTGCATCCGGGAACCGGCCCTGCGGCTTGGAGGTTTGTCGGCGTGCTTGTTCTGGTCGTCGCGGCCGCCGTTGCCGTCGCAGGGGTGACGGCGCTCGGCAGAAACCTCACTCCGTTCCCGAAACCCGCCGACCACGCCAAGCTGGTCCAGCACGGGATCTACGCCAAAATCCGTCACCCGCTCTACACCGCCGTGATCCTGGCGGGATTTGGCTGGGCGCTCGTCTGGCTGAACTGGCCCGCACTCTTGGCGGCAGTAGCCTTGGTGCCTTTCTTCCACGCAAAATCCTGCCGGGAGGAAGAATTCCTTCGCCAAAAGTTTCCAGAGTATCGCGAATACGAGACGCGCACCCGTCGGTTCATCCCTTGGATCTATTGACTCCTCTGGTCCGGGCGAGGCAGCGTTTTCTATTGCCAGAGCGGGACAACCTAATGCTTACTCTCTGTTCCAAACATGGACATATCACACATCACAAGCCACTCGCTCCGCAGTCTGCTCAGCCTGACGGAGAGAAAAGACGAACTCCTACAGGGCATTGAAGAAGTTCACGCCGAAATCATCAGAACCCTCAAAGGAGGGGTAGTCGGAGTTGTCGAGATCATCACATCACAACCCGCAATCGCACGGCCGGCACCGGCCGCAAAACCGGTTGCCGTCGCGCCGATGAAAACCGTCAAACCACCCAAAGCCAAAAAGCGGACAATGAGCCTCGAGGGCCGCGCCCGCATCTCCGCTGCCACGAAGGCACGCTGGGCCGCCCGGCGCGCAGCAAAAAGCACAGAGAAGGTTGCTCCCAAGGCAGCCAAGCCCGCCAAGGCAAAAAAGAAGCGGAACGTCAGTCCCGAGGTTCGCGCGAAACTCGCCGCCAACATGAAAGCCCGGTGGGCAGCACGTCGCGCAGCAAAAGCCTGATTGTTATAGAACTCACCAATCCCCGGTGGGCCGCAAACGCCTTTGCCAGTGGCGTAGCAACGCTCGAGCGCATCTTGGGCGATTGCTAATCCCTGTTCGGCGGCTTTACGCACCCATTTCACTGCCTCGGCAGCATCCTTGGCAACGCCTTTTCCTTCGCCGTAGCAAACTCCGAGGAGGAGCTGAGCGACGGCATCTCCTTGCTCAGCCGCTTTGCGATGCTTCTCTGCTCCCTTTCCATCTGATTTTGTCGGGACATTTTCCGAAGGAGCTCGGGCTCCGCACAAAACAAGCAAGATTGCGAGCAATGGAACCACGCCACGGGACATGGAGTTTGTGTGTCTTCTGACAGAAAATCGTTTAGGGCTCTGCGGGATGTTTGTCCGGAGTCTGAAGCCGGAAGCGCGCCCTACTCCTCGGGCGGCGGGGCGTCTGTTGAGGCGGGCTCCTCGAGGAAGTCGGCCGCTTCCGAGGCTTCTTCAGCCGTTTTTTCCTCGCTGGCAAGGCCGCGGGATTTTCCGAAGGAATCGGCGATCGAGCGCTCCGGGTGTTCGGCATCCGGCTTGCCGCTGAACTTGACGCTCACGAGCTTGCTGACGCCGTGTTCTTCCATGGTGACGCCGTAGAGCATATCGGCGCGGCTGATCGTGCGCTTGTTGTGGGTGATGACCACGAACTGGCTCTGGGCGACGAACCGGTCGAGGATTTTGACGAACCGGCTGATGTTCGATTCGTCGAGCGGGGCGTCCATTTCGTCGAGCACGCAGAACGGGCTGGGCTTGACCATGTAGATCGCGAAGAGCAGGGAAACCGCGGTCATCGTGCGTTCGCCACCGGAGAGGAGGCTCACGCTCTGGAGCTGCTTGCCGGGCGGCTTGGCGATGATCTCGATGCCGGATTCCAGCGGGTCGCTGTCGTCGGTCAGCATGAGGTTCGCGTGGCCGCCTCCGAAGAGCTCGGTGAACATCTCCTGAAAATTGACGCGGATCTTTTCGAATGTCTCGGCGAAGAGGACCTTCGTCGTGCGGTTGATTTTTCCGATGACTTCGAGGAGTTCGGCCTTCGAGTTGACGAGGTCGGCGTTCTGTTTTTCAAGAAAAATGTAGCGCTGCTCGAGCTCGTCGAATTCCTGGATGGCATCCACGTTGACCGGGCCCATCGATTCGAGCCGCTCGGTGAGCTCCGCCACAATCTCCTCGATGCGATCCCACGGGATTCCTTCCCCTGCGGCGGCGGGCTCGGCCTCGGCGGCGGGCTGTTCGGCTGGGGCCGCTGGTTCGGCTGGGGCCGCCGCCTCGCCGGCTTCGGCATCCGGCTTCCGCTTGTCGCGCTCGCGGAACGCGACGAGCAGGCTGTAGGTGTCGGGCTCGAATGACTCGAGATCCATCTGGAACCGCTGGGAGACATGGTTCCGGATGTTTTCCATCCGCATTTCCGTCTGGGCGGCGCGGACATCGATCCGGCCACGTTCGTCCTGGATGTGGACGAGCTGCTGCCTGGCGGCACGGAGCGAGGTTTCGATGGTGGCGGCGCCCTCGTGAACCTCGGCGCGCGCGGCGGCGAGGGATTCGGCCTTCGACTCCCCGGCGGCCAGAGATCCCTGCAGCTCGGAGATCGCAGCTTGAAGCGAAGCGTTCTCGGCCGCGAGGGTCCCGATCCTTTCCTCGTAGCTCCGGATGTCCGCGCGGCGGGCATCGAGAACCTCGGAAAGCTCGATGAGGCGAGCGGCCATCGGGCCGCGCTGGCGGTGGAGGTTTTCCTGCTGCTGGCGCTCCGTGGCGACGCGGACCCGGATTTCGTTGAGCGCATCGAGGGCGGCGCTTTCGCGTTCGCGTGCGGCCTGCACGCGAACCTCCGCCTCGCCGCGCGCGGCGCGGAAGGCGTCGAGCTCGGAGGTGGCTTGGGCGATCGTGGACTCCAGCTCGCCGAGGTGGGCGAGGCTCGCGCGGAGCGCCTCCTCGATCGCGACGGTCTCGCGCGCAAACGACGCGCGCTTGGCTTCCGCATCGGCAAGCTGGCGCTCGACGTGCCGGCGCTCGTTGTCCAGCGAGGCGGATTCCACCTGCTTCGCCTGGACGACCTCGCGGGCGGCCTTGAGCCTCTCGGCGGCCGCATCGAGCGCCTCGCCCGCACGGGCGCTCTCGCCGGCAAGCGTTTCGAGGCGCGCGGTCGCCGCCGTGAGCTCGACATCGAGCTGGGCGATCTGGGCTTTCCGCTGGAGCATCGAATGCCCGGGGTTTTCTCCCGCCAGCCCGCCCTGGATGATGCCGTCGCGGGAGATGAACTCGCCGGCAAGCGTCGCGTAGGCGAACCCCTCCGCCTGCGGACGCAGGCGGAATGCGGTTTCCAGATCCTCCACAATGAGGACGCCGGAGAGCAGGTGGCGGGCGAGATCCGCCGCGTCGCCGGAGCCGCCGACACATTCCGAGGCGCGCCCGATGACTCCGAAAGGAAGTTCCTGCGGCGCAAGCGGCACCCGGCCGATCCACTCGGCGGGGATCACCGCCGCGCGGCCGAGCCGGTTGCGCGAAAGCGTCATCAGGGCGGATTCCGCAA
Organism: Verrucomicrobiia bacterium; assembly: GCA_037128135.1. Classification (GTDB taxonomy): domain Bacteria; phylum Verrucomicrobiota; class Verrucomicrobiia; order Chthoniobacterales; family Terrimicrobiaceae; genus QYQL01. The sequence goes on along the minus strand of JBAXXD010000035.1, from coordinate 24,645 downwards.
CGCCGGGGTCTTTGAAAATAATCGCCTGCAGCGCGGATCCCAGCGCCGCCTCGACGCACGGAATAAACCGCGGCTCGACCTGGATATTCTGCGCCAGCGCGCCCCGGATGGCCGGGCTGAAAAAATCCGGATTATCGAGTCCGCGGAGGACGGCTTGCGTGCCCTCGTCGAATCCTTCTCCCTGATCCTGGAGCTGGCGGAGCACCTCCAGACGGGACTCGAGGCCGGCGGCCTCTTTGCCGGCGACGGAAAGCACGACTTCGGTGCTCCGGCGCGCCTGCTCCGCCGTGTCGTAAGCCATGGCGGCCGCCGCGGCTTCAGCCTGCCCGCGCTCGAATGCCAGACGGGAGGATTCCGCCCGCCGGGTGAGCTCCTCGAGCGCGGTGCCGAGCTCGCCGGCGTTGCGGGTGGCGGAATCCGATTCGCCCTGAAGCAGGCGGAGGCGGGTCTCGCCGGACTCGCGGCGGCCGGCCGCCGTGGAAATCTCGCTGTGCAGCGAGCCCATGCGGGCCTCGATCCGGGAGATGCCGACGCCGGCCTCCTGGATCTCGCGCTCGACCGCGACGCGATCCTCGCGGGCGGCGCGCACCTTTTCATTGTGCTCGCCGAGCGCCTCGTCGTGTCCGCGCAGGGTTTCGATCACTTGGCTGAGAAGCGAGTCGGTCTGCTCGATCTGCTCCTGCTGCGAGCGGATTTTTTCCTCCGCCTGCGCGATGTCCGAGCGGTGGCGTTCGATCATCGTGGCGGCTTCGGTGCCGCGCTCGCCGTTCGTCTGGATCCGGCTTTCGGACGAAAAAATCCTATTGCGCACCGACTGGAGTTCCTCGCGGGCTGCGGAGGCTTCGCGGTCGAGCCCCTCGATCCGCTGGCGGAGTTCGGCGAGACCGGCCTCGTGGCGGGAGACTTCCTGCTCGTGGATCGCGCGGGCCTCGTCGCCCTGCGCGTGCTGGAGGCGGAGCGACTCCAGCTCGTCCGACATCGCGCGGTAGTTCCGGTGCGAGAGGTGGGCGTCGAACGTCCGGAGATCCTGCATCAACGCCTGGAAGCGGCGGGCCTTGCCGGCCTGGCGCTGGAGCGAGCCGATCTGGCGCTTGACCTCCTTGATGATGTCCTGCACGCGCACCAGATTCACGTCTGTGTATTCGAGCTTCCGGAGCGCCTCCTTTTTTTGGGCCTTGTATTTCGTGATTCCGGCGGCCTCCTCAAAGATCGCGCGGCGGTCCTCCGGCCGGCTGCTGAGGATCTGGTCGATCTTCCCCTGCTCCATGATCGAGTAGGCGCTGCGCCCGACTCCGGTGTCCATGAAGAGCTGGTGGATATCCTTGAGCCGGCAGAGGGTCTTGTTGAGGAAATACTCGCTCTTGCCGTCGCGATAAACCCGGCGGGTGATCCGCACCTCGTTCCATTCGACGCCGAGCTCCTTTTCGCATTCGGCGAACGTCATCGAGACCTCGGCCATGCCCAGGGCGGGGCGGCTGTCGGTGCCGCTGAATATCACATCCGCCATCTCGCCGCCGCGCAGCGCCTTCGCAGACTGCTCGCCAAGAACCCACCGGATCGAATCCAGCACGTTCGACTTCCCGCAGCCGTTCGGCCCGACGATCGCCGTCACGCCACGGTGAAAATTCAAAACCGTCTTCGGTGCGAACGACTTGAAGCCGATAATTTCCAAGGATTGCAGATACATGTGACCTTCTAATGATTCCGAGCTTGGGATCGTAAGTTGCAGCGGGGGGGAGGCAAGAGGAAACGCAAGGATTTCCCTGATCCCGCCCGAATCAACCGCCCCCGCGGCCGGGCAGGTGGGCGGTGCAGTATTCGTGGCCGTCCGCGGCGACCCGGAAATCCGCGTCCGTGCTCGTGTGCTCGGTGGCCCCGCAGGCGGCGCAGCGGTGCAGGGATTCGGTGTCCGGCCGCTTCGCCGCATCGAACCGCGCCCGCCGCCCGCGCACCTGCCGGCTTGCGAGCGCCCCGCGGAAATACGCCGGCGCGAAGAAAAGCAGGTAGTTCCCGAGGCACATCACAACGACCATCTTTTCCGCCAGCGGCCCGAGCAGCAGGATGCCCGCGGGAAATATCAGGCTGAAGATCGCCACCCACTTGAGCTTCACGGGCAGGATAAAAAAGAGGAGGATCTCGAGGTTGGGGGCGAGGGTGGCGACGGCCAGAAAAAGCGAGAGGTTCAAAAAAAGGTTTCCGCCCGAGGCACCGAAGAGGAGGGCCGAAGCGATGCAGAGAGCCATGCCCAGAAAATAGTAGGCGTTCAGCCGGAACGCGCCCCAGCTCTGCTCGAGCAGGTCGCCGAGCCACCAGGTGAACATCAGGTAGAAAATGATCCAGAAAAAGCTCTGCGTCTGGGGCAGGAAGATCCAGCTCGCCAGCCGCCAGACCTCGCCGCGGAGGATCGCCGCCGGGTCCAGCGCGAGCACCCGAGCGTATTCCGGGCTCAGGGTGACCAGAATGAAGACCAGGGCATTCAGCGCGACGACATACCGGATCAGGCCGGGGATGGCGAAGCGGGCGAGGTGGCGTTCGAGGCGGTCGATCATGGCGAACGGGGAGACTGGCCGCCTGCGGAAGGTTTTGTAAAGCGCAGACGAGCGACCCTTGACGCGGGGAAGCCTCGCGATACGATGACGGCATCACCATGAGCGCCCAATTTTCAAGTGGCATGGGCATCCTGCCCATGCGAGTTTTGTTTCCTTCCATGTCAGGATGTCTGGTATCCGCTTTGCTGGCGGCCGCATGAGATCACTTCTGCCAGCCATTGTCCTTGCGGCCTCGCTGTCCTCCTCCGCCGCGTGGGAGGTGACGGAGACGGTGCAGATGGGAAGCCTTCCGAAGGGCGGATCCGTCGTCCAAACGCAGGTTTTCGAAGGGCAGCTCACCGCGCGTGTCACCGCCATCGTTTTTCCCGCGCGCTCCTACAGCCTGCGCGTGGTGGAAAGCCCGTCGCCCGGCTCGACAAAGCTCGCCGGCGTGCTGGCTGCGGCGGGATGCGCGGCTGGCGTGAACGGAGGGTATTTTCAGGCGGATTTCCGTCCGGTCGGCCTGGTGATCGCGGCGGGCCGGGAGGTTCACTGCTTTGAGAAAGCGAAGCTTTTGGCGGGCGTTCTGGCGGTGCGGGGAGGCGGCATCGAGATCGTGCGTGCGGCCCGCTTCAAGAATTCCGGCGATGTCCGCGAGGCGATCCAATGCGGCCCGATGCTTGTCGAAAACGGCAGGCCCACTGCGGGGCTGAACGCGGGGCGCTCGGCGCGGAGGACGGTTGTCGCGACCGACGGCCACGGCCAATGGGCGCTCCTCTATATCACATCGGTCACCCTCGCCGATGCGGCACGCATCCTCACGACCCCCGGCGTCCTGCGCGGATTCGCCACCGCGTTGAATCTTGACGGAGGATCCTCCAGCGGGCTCTGGGCGGCAACCACGCCGGCCCCCGTCTCGCTCCCCGAGTTCGGGCATGTCAGGAATTATCTCGGGATCGCTCCGCGGCCGTGAGGCGACCCCAGCGGGACAACCCTCGGCGGGGGACCTTGGAGAAAAATCCACTCCGCCTCAATCGTTCCGAGGGCGTTTTGCCAGCCCGGGCTTTTTTTCAGGACGAGCTGGAGGGAGTCCCACTGTCTGCGGTAATTCAGGCCGTGGCTCCAGAGGTGGCCTTCGTAGCCGCAGAAGACCGGGCGTCCGAGCAGAATCACCGGGTTGTTGAATTCCGGCTCGATCACGATCCTGTCTCCCGCGGGAACCTGTCGGAGGGCCGCCGCGGCATTCGTCAGGACGGACCGATTGATCAGCTTGTATCCGTGGCGTCCGTCGAGTCCGCCCACGAGCGACGCGGCGCCTGAAAAAAAGAGTGCGACGCACGTCGCGGCGCGCACGGCGGAGGGCCACCCCGCAATCATCTCCCACAGGAACGGCGCGCACGCGAGCCACGCCCAGAGGAACAGCTTCGTGTTGTCCCACTCCCACGGAGCAAAGCTCACGAAGCAGCAGACCAAAAAAACGATGAGCCCGGTTCCCGCAAAGCAGAGCGCCTCGGGTTTGCGCCCGCGCCCGATGCGCCAGGCCAGAAGAAGCAGCAGCGGCAGCGCCGCGCCGAAGTTCCAGATCCAGAACATCGCCCACTCGCTCCCCTGCATCCACCCCGGCAGCCAGCGGAGCCCGGATGAGGCGGAGAACTTTCCGCTCACAAAATAAACGGTCGCGGAAGCCGGCAGGAATGCGGCCCCGACAAACCGGAGCAGCGGCAGGCGCGCCGACGGGCGGACGCAAAACGCGCACGCCAGCACAAGGCTCAGAAACACGAAGGCATGCACGCTGAAAAACGGCAGCGTAGCATAGAGAACAAACCCCGCCCACCGAGGCACACAAACCCTCCCGCGGAAAAACTCCCCCCGCCACGCGCCCAGAAGAAAAAGCCCGCAGGGCAACGCGTAGAGCAGGCCGCGCTGGGTCACGAACATCGATAGAAAAAAATTCTTCCAGGCGAGCTCGGCCTGGAAGTCCGCGACATGGCCGGTTTGAAAAACCAGGAAACCCGCGAGCCCGCCATTGAACAGGAGCGCGGCGACGGCAAAGCCTCCGCCCCAGCGCCAGAGCGCCCAGCCGGTGAGCGCCGCCCCGCCGAGCCCGGCCCAGATGAGACCTTTTTCCACCGGCACTCCCGCGCAGAGAAGCAGGCTGTTAAAGAGATCGGCCCCGAGCGGATAGGTCAGCGGCGCGCCCGCCAGGATCGGGCTGGCCGGCCAGAAATCCACCCCGCCCGCCAGATACCGGATCATCTGGAGGTGCAGCGAGATGTCCCCAAGGTTGTTCGGCGAGAGGACCCGCCACTCGTCGCCGACCGCATAGATCAGCCACAGGAACGCACGCAGCGAGGCGAGCGCGAAGACGATGAGAAGCAGGACATCCCACGCGGTCGGCCGCGGCGGGTCGTCACGGATTCCCCGCCAGGCCGGAACCGCCGCCGCGAGGCCGGCCGCGAACGCTGCCCACGCCACTCCGCGCGAGAGCCCGCCGCAGGGGAACGCCAGCACCACCGCCGCGCACACGCTTACGGCAACAAAAATCAATACGGCCCCGGCGGTTCTCACGGATCCCTCTCTTACATCCGCAACGGCGGGTTGTCCAATACTGGCAGTTTTGCAGAAAATCGTGGCATGGGCAGGATGCCCATCCCGGGACAAAATCGCATGGGCAGGATGCCCATGCCACTTAACCTGCCAGTATAGGGAAGGTTGTCCGCTCAAATTCTCGCTGTCCGTTCCTCTGAAAATCCGGGCTCGCGCTGGATTTCGATTGGTGGTATGAGGCTCCGACCATGTTGGAACTTGTGCAAAAAGGCGGGCCGCTCGTGTGGTTGATTCTTCTCTGCAGCGTGACCGCTCTCGGGGTCTTTTTTGAGCGGCTGCTCTCGCTCCACCGGTCGTCGATCCACACCGGCGACTTCCTCCGCGGGCTCGCAAACCTCCTGCGAAGAAAAAATTTTACCGAGGCGCTGCAGGAATGTGCGGGGTCGCCCGGTCCGGTGCCGCGGGTGCTGCACGCGGTGATCCTGAAGCACGGCGCGCCGCGATCCGAGCTGCGGGAGATCGCGCAGGAGGCCGGGCAGCTCGAGGTGCCGCGTCTCGAGCGCAACCTTCCGCTTCTCGGCACGATCGCCTATGCCACGCCCCTGATCGGGCTGCTGGGGACGGTCCTCGGCCTGCTGAGCGCGTTCCAGCAGATTTCCGCGCACGGCGGATACGCGACGGCTTCGGAAATTGCCGGGGGAGTTTACGAGAGCCTTTTGACATCGGCGGCGGCGCTCACCGTGGCGATCCCCGCGTTTGTCGCGCACAGCTACCTCTCCGCGAGGGTCAGCGCTGTCCTGCACGACATCGAGCGCGCTGCGATCGAAACCATCGAAATCCTCTGCGGGCCCGATGACCCGTCGGCCGCGGCATGAAACTGGTCCGCTCTCCCGGCCTGCACCCCGCCCTCCTGTTTGTGGCACCGGCTCTGGGCGTCGTGCTGTCCCTGATTTTTTTTATTGTCCTGAGCACGTCCTTTCTTCTGCAGCCGGGCGTGGCGGTGTCGGTCCCCGACTCCCCGTTCCTCCTTGCTCCGCAGCGGGATCCCCAGGTGGTGAGCGTCACGGCCGCCCCGCTGGCGGCGGTCTATTTTGAGAACGGACCGGTTTCATTTGAAGTGCTCCGCGAGCGGCTCGCTTCGGGCGGTGGGCGCAAGCGGACGATCATCATCAAGGCCGACCGCCTCGCGCCGTTCGATCTGGTGGCGCGCGTCATGGCGGTCGCGCTCGAACTCGGATGCCCGACGGTGCTTGCCACGAATGAGGATCGGAAATGAAGGACGGCCTGATTTTTGATTGGCCCGGGCGCCACCACCTGCACCTCCTCCTCCCCGCTGCGCTGGCGGCCGCCACGGTCGTGCATACCGGACTCTTTTTTCTTTTTTCGATCATCTATCCGCGCCAGGAATCCGGGACGGCGGAGTCGGCGGGAGTTTATTTTGCGCCGCCGGGCTCGCCTGAGTCCGGCCGCCTTTCGGCGCTTCTGGAATCCGCCGACCCGGCGGTTTTTGCTCCCGGCCGCGGGCTGCCGGCGGCCGACGTCGCCGGCGCGGACTACACTCCGCAATATGAGACCGCGCGGGCGGTTCTGGATCCCCTTCCGGCAGCCTCCCCGGCGGTTCCCCGATTTTTCCCCGATGCCAGACCCGTGCCGGTTTTTTTCCGAAGCCGGACCCCACAGACCGCCGGAACCGCCCGCCCGTCCGTGAGGCTGACGGCCGCGGGCGCGCTGGCCAGCCGTGCGCCCGTCCTCCCGCAAGACGCCGGGCTGGAGCCGCCGCCGGGCTCGAATCCCGGCTTGGCGGTTTTTCTCGTGGCCGTGCGGGCGGATGGTTCCGTTGCCCATGTGTTCCCGCAGCAGAGCTCGGGAAGCGAGGATCTCGACAGGAAGGCCGCCGGCGTTCTGCGCGCGGCCCGCTTTGCCGGGGGGACGGACAGCCAGGCGTGGGGGGCCGTCGCTTTTCAATGGGGGCTCTCGCCATGATTCCCATTCACCTCGAGTGGCTGGTTTTCATCTGCCTGCTGGTCTTCCTCGCGGGGGTCTTTTTATTCTGGGCCGGATACGAGGCGGCCCGCCGGAGGGAGGCCAGGCACGCGGTGAGGAACCGGCTCCGCTGCCAAGTGTGCTGCATGGAATTTGAAGACTGCTCGCCGAATCCTCTCGCCACCTGCCCGCGCTGCGGGCGCTTGAACGAGCGCGTCCGGGCGGCTTCCTATTAAATTTTTGGCGCCCCACGGAATAATTTCATTGCCAAGCCTGCGGCCATCCCGCCTATTTGACGGTTCCGCAATCGAAAACACGCGAAAATCCATCACATGAGCGAGCGAAGAGTAGTCCTGACCGGCATCGGAGTCGTCACCCCCATCGGCAACGACATCCCGACATTTTGGCAGTCCCTGACCGAGGGCCGGAGCGGCATCAGCCGGTTCACCGGATTCGACTCGACCGGCTTCGACTGCAAAATCGCGGGCGAGGTGCAGAACTTCGCTCCCGTCAATTATTTTAAAAATCCAAAATCCGCGAAGCGCACCGACCGCTTCACCCAGTTTGCGATGGGGGCGACGAAGATGGCGCTCGAGGATTCCGGCATCGACCTCGACAAGGTCGACCTCAACCGGTTCGGGGTCATGATCGGCAGCGGGATCGGCGGGCTTCGCACGATGGAAGACGAGTGCAAGCGGCTGCTCGAGCGCGGCCCTTCGCGCGTGTCGCCGTTCACGATTGCCATGATGATTTCCAACATGGCCAGCGGGATCATCTCGATGGAATACGGCCTCCGCGGGCCGAACATGTGCATCGTGACCGCCTGCGCCACGGCCAACAACTCGCTGGGCGAGGCCTGGCGGATTATCAAATTCGGCGACGCCGACGCATTTGTCGCCGGGGGTTGCGAGGCGACGATCACCCCGCTGGGCATCGCGGGATTTACCTCGATGAAGGCGCTGAGCCTGCGCAACGACGAGCCCGAAAAAGCCTGCCGCCCGTTCGACCGCGATCGCGACGGATTCATCATGAGCGAGGGCGCGGGCATCATGATCCTTGAGGAATACGAGCACGCCAAACGACGCGGCGCCGAGATCTATTGCGAGATCACCGGCTACGGCTGCACGGCGGATGCCTACCACATGACCGCCCCGATGCCGGAAGGCGACGGCGCGTCGCGCGCGATGACGATCGCCATGGGCCACGGGCGCGTGAATCCGGAGGACATCGATTACATCAACGCCCACGCGACATCCACCGGCCTCGGCGACATCTGCGAAACCAAGGCGATCAAGTCGGCGCTCGGCGCCCACGCGAAAAAGACGATGGTCAGCGCGACGAAATCCATGACCGGCCACCTGCTCGGTGCTGCCGGCGGAGTCGAGCTCGCTGCCTGCGCACTCGCCATCAAGCACGGCGTCATCCCGCCGACCATCAACCTCGACAACCCCGACCCGGAGTGTGACCTCGACTGCGTGCCGAACGTCGCCCGCGAAGCGAAGCTCAAGACGGTTCTCAGCAATTCCTTCGGATTCGGCGGCCACAACGCCACGCTCCTCGTCCAGGCACTGGACTGAGAAAAAAAGGAGATTGCGTGAAAGCCCATCGGTTATCCCGGTCGGCAGGGGAAAACGAGTCTGGTGCGAGCGGGCGGGCGGTTTGCGCGGTGCTGATGCCGCACGCGCCGATCCTTGTTCCCGAAGTCGGCGGCGGCGAAAGAGGGCGTGCGGCGTCCGCCACCCGACGGGCGATGCGCCAGGCGGCGAGGGGCGTGTTGAGCCATCGCCCGGACGCGCTGATTTTGATTTCGCCCCACTCGCCGCGCCGGCCGCGCGCGTTCGGTTTTTGGGAGGATGATCCTCTGGAGGGTTCGTTTGCGCCGTTCGATGCGCCGGAAGCCGGAGTGAGCCTGCCTCTGGGCCGGTCGCTGTCCGGGGCCATCGAGGCGGAGGCGCGGGCTCGCGGTTTGGAAACGTGGGAGATTTCCGGGCAGCCGCTGGATCACGGAGCGCTGGTGCCGCTGTGGTTTCTCGCCGAGGCCGGCTGGAGCGGGCCCACGGTCATTCTCGGCCTCAATGATCCCGGGGAGCCGGGATTGACAGAATTGGGAGAAGCGATTGCGGCCGCCGTGCGTGCGTCGCATGGTCGCGCCGCCATCGTCGCGAGCGGCGACATGAGCCATCGACTGACGAAGGATGCGCCGTGCGGTTTTCATGCGCAGGCCCATGAATTCGATGAGGCCTTCCTGCGATGTGTCCGTTGCGGCGACTACCGGAAGTTGAAGAGCCTCTCTCCCGGGCTGCGCGGGCTGGCGGCGGAAGATGCGGTCGATTCCACATGGATTGCCGCTTCTGCTGCGGACTGGAAAAGCGACGGACATCAAGTGCTTGGCTACGAAGGACCGTTCGGCGTGGGTTATGGAGTGGCCATTCTGTTCGAGGAAAGCCCCAAGCTTTTATCGGAAGACCAAACGGCAACGGACGGGAAAAGCGAGGGAGCCTCGCTTCCCGGTTTGGCGCGACGCTCGGTGGAGGTCGCTTTGCTGGGACTCTCCGAGCCGACGCCCGAACCCGCTGGAGGCTACCTCGGCGCGCGGTGCGGGGTGTTTGTGACCATCCGCCAGAGGGACGGCTCGTTGCGGGGATGCATCGGGACGATCGAAGCGGCGGCCCCGAACCTTGTCGCCGAAACCTGGCGCAACGCCCGGCTCGCGGCGAAGGATCATCGCTTTTCTCCGGTCGTGTCCGATGAACTGGACGGGCTGCGCTTTGAGGTCAGCGTGCTTCACCCGCGGGAAGAAATCTCCTCGGAGGCGGAATTGGATCCCGTGCGCTACGGGGTGATCGTGTCGGCCGTCGGCGGTCGGCGCGGCCTGCTTCTTCCGGGGATCCCGGGGATCCGGACGGCGGAGGAACAGGTGCGCATCGCGCGCGAAAAAGGAGGGATCGGCCCGCACGAACCCGTCACGCTTCATCGCTTTCAAGTGGATCATTTCGAGGAGGGCGCATGACGGCGCGGGCCCCGGCGAGGCAGATGATCGAGCCCGGCGTGGTGGCCGGCGAATGGTGGCACCTCCTGGAGGACGGGCGGATCCAGTGCGACCTTTGCCCCCGGCAATGCAAGCTGCGGGCCGGTCAGCGGGGATTTTGTTTTGTCCGGCAGAACCTCGGCGGGGGGATCGTGCTGGCCACATACGGCCGCAGCAGCGGGTTCTGCGTGGATCCGATCGAGAAAAAGCCGCTGAACCATTTTTATCCCGGCACGAGCGTCCTCTCGTTCGGCACCGCCGGTTGCAACCTCGGCTGCCGGTTCTGCCAGAACTGGAACATCAGCAAGGCGCGCGAGTTCGACCGCCTCGCGGATCAGGCCTCGCCGGAAACCATCGCGGGCGCCGCGAAGAAGCTCGGCTGCCGGTCGGTCGCGTTCACCTACAACGACCCGGTGGTTTTTGCGGAGTATGCCATGGACACGGCCGACGCCTGCCGCGCCGCCGGGATCGCGTCGGTCGCCGTCACCGCCGGCTACATGACCGCCGGTTCGCGCCCGGAATTTTACCGGCACATGGACGCCGCGAACGTAGATCTGAAGGGGTTCTCCGAGGAATTCTACCGCCGCAATTGCTGCGCCGAGCTGGCCCCAGTGCTCGACACGTTGAAATACCTGCGGCACGAGACCGATGTCTGGCTCGAGGTCACCACGCTGCTGATCCCCGGCGAGAATGACAGCGAGCCGGAACTCGAGCGCGCCGCCGCCTGGTTCGCCGACAACCTCGGCCCGGATGTGCCCTGGCATTTCACCGCGTTCCACCCGGATTACCAGATGCTCGATAAGCCCGGCACACCGTTCGCGACGATCGCCCGGGCGCGGACGATCGCCCTGGCGCATGGCCTGCATTACGTTTACACCGGCAACGTCCACGACCCCAAGGGCGGCAGCACCTGGTGCCCGGGTTGCGGCGCGCGCTTGATCGAACGGAACGGATACGAACTCGGGGAGTGGCAATTGAATAAAAACTGCTGCGCCCGCTGCGGCTTCGAAATTGCCGGGCGCTTCACAGATAACCCGGGCACGTGGGGAGACCGCCGGCTCCCGGTCCGCCTGAGCTGATTTCCTCGCAGCGCTTTATGCAGAGGGATGTTGCTCAAGCGGGGGCAAGTTTCGCGGCAAGCTCGCTCTTTTTGAACGGCTTCGTGAGAAAGTCATCCATGCCGGCGGCGAGGCATCGCTCGATGTCTTCGCGCAGGACATTTCCGGTCATTGCAATCATCAGGACGCGTCCAACGCCCGCCTCGATCTCGCGGATTTTCGCCGCGGCCACAAGCCCGTTCATGACCGGCATCGCCATATCCATGAGGATCGCAGAAAATTTTCCGGGCTCAAATGTTTGGACCGCCTCCTGCCCGTTGAAAGCAAAGACGGCGCGGTATCCCAGCGCGTCCAGCATTTCCCCGGCGAGCTCGCTGGAAATGAGCTCGTCCTCGACAACGAGCACCGTGCCGGCATCGGGCCGGGGTGCCGGGCTTCCCTCAGCACAGGATTTCTCCACGGGTTCCGGCGGCTCGAAAGAACCGCTCCCCACAGGGAACCGAAACGTGAATGTGCTGCCTTGACCCGGAAGGGAGGCGACGGTGATCTTGCCTCCCATGGCTTCGGCGAGACGCCGGGAGATCGCGAGCCCAAGGCCCGTGCCGCCGAACCTCCGGTTGATCGTCGAATCCGCCTGGCTGAATGGCTTGAACAGAACTTTGAGCGTTTCCGGAGACATCCCGATCCCGGTGTCTTCGACGGAGAAATCCAGGAACGGCCGGTCTCCTCCGGACGCGGGGGCGACGCGAAGCGTGACGGATCCGCCCTCCGTGAATTTGACGGCATTGCCGAGGAGGTTGAGAAGGATCTGCAGGATCCGGCGCTCGTCGCCAACGATCCGCTCTGGCACGCCGGGTTTTTTTTCGCAACGGATCTCGAGCCCTTTCTCCGAGGCGGCATTCTGCGGGATGCCGACCGCCGACCTCAGGAGATCGGCGATCAGGAACGAAGACTCCTCGATCAATAGGGTCCCGTTTTCCATGCTGGAAAAATCGAGGATATCATTGACGACGGAGAGGAGGTGTTTTCCGCTGGAAGTGATCGCCTGGGAATAGGCCTTCTGCTTGTCATCGAGCCGGGAATCCGCCAGAAGCTCCGCGAATCCCAGCACCCCGTTGAGCGGGGTGCGCAGCTCGTGGCTCATCACCGCGAGGAATTCGCTCTTGGCTTTGACCGCGGCCTGCGCGTCAAGGAGGGCCTCTTGCAGCCTGCCCTCAATGGCTTTTCGGTAGGTGATATCTTCCTTGATCGCGATAAAATGCACGATCTCTCCCAGGTCGTTCTGAACCGGGGAGATCGTAGCTGACTCCCAGTAGAGCGAGCTATCCTTGCGCCTGTTATGGAACTGGCCCCGCCAGATTTTACCGGCCAGAACGGTCGCCCACAGATTGCGGTAAAACTCCGCGCTCTGCTCCCCGGATTTGAGGATCCGCGGGGTTTTGCCGGCCGCCTCCGCCAAGGTGTAGCCCGTGGTTTTTTCAAAAGCGGGGTTCGCGTATTCGATTTTCCCCGTGGGGTCGGTGATGAATATGGGGGTGCCGCTTTGCTCGACGGCAAACCGGAAATTCCGCAGCTCCTCCTCCGCCCGCTTGCGCTCCTGGAGCAAATTCCATTCGCGCAGGGCGCGCTGCGCGGAGCGCGGCATGTTGGCGAACGCCTCGGGCGACTTGACCACATAGTCGATCGCCCCAGCCTTCATCGCCGCCACCGCCACCTCTTCGTTTCCCATGCTCGTCATCACCAGCACCGGGAAAGGATGTTTTTCCGACAGCAGGATCAGCGACTCGTGGGTGTTGCCGTCCGGCAGGTTGAGGTCCATGAGAACAATGTCCGGCGCGCGGGCGGCCACCAGTTCGCAGTAGGCCCGCAGGGAGGAAGCCACCCGGATTTCCACCCCCGGGTTGGCGGACGCGAAAGCGCGGCGGATGGCTTCGACGTGCGCCGGCTCGTCTTCAAGGATGAGGAGGGAAAAACGCGGGGCGCTCATGAAGATGATTTTTTTTGCATGGAAACCTTCCTGCATGCCTCCATCTGTCCGGAATCCAAAAGGTTCAATTTGCGTTTCGCGGGTAATATGGATTGCTCACCTCGTGAATCGCAAGCGCAGAAAGCGGCGGGCGGGGTTGCCTGTCGTGAGCGGATCACAAACCCGCATCGTCTGCACGTCGCCATCGGCCACCAGCTCAACAGGCAAAGGATTCCAAAGGATCAGATCATCCGAAGACTCGGCCGCGCAGGTGACGTCGGGCAAATCCTTGGGGCGGGTGAATGTGAGAGTCAGACCGGAGGCATCGAAGACAGCCGTGGGCATGCAGTTCTGAATATGGGGATCGGTGCCCAAAGCATATTCGGCAAGGTTGCACAACCCGTCGCCATCGCGGTCGGCATTCTCTAAAGCCAGCCCGGTGTCGATCTCGCTTGGGGTGAAATTCCTGGCCTGCCAGGTGGCGAGGGTTTCTCCGGTGATCCTCAGCGTGGCCGAAGTCCCGCCCTCGTAATTGGAGTCGTTGATCGTGGCGACGACGGTGTGGTTCCCGACGCTGGAGGGAGCGGTGGCACCGCCGTCATAAGTGACAATCAGGGACAGGCCAAGGGGGCTGGTGGTGGCGCCGACGGGCTTCGGATCACCATCGTAGCTCCGGATCAGACCCGTGAGTGAAACGGTTGCGGCCCCCTTGGATACGGTAAGTGCGGCGGTGCCGTTCAGCGCACCGCTGGTCGCGTCAATGGAAAAAGGTCCGCCCGCAGCGGTCGCGGTGAAAAGACCGCTGGCATCAATGGTTCCTCCGCCGGATGTGATCCAACTGACCGACGGCTGCGTGAGGAGGGGATCGCCAAATTGGTCGTTCACCTCTGCCGTGAAGAGCTGCGTGGCACCGGCCGGAAGAGTCGCGACAGTCGGCGAAACCGCGAGGCTCGTGGGGTTTTGATTCACTGTCACGCTCACCGTGCCGGTGGCGGTCAGGCCCTCCGCATCCCTCACGGTCACGGTGAAGTCGTAGGTGCCCGCCACGGCAAATGTGGCGGTTGTTGATTTGGCTGCGTTTGTCCCGTTGGCATCGAAGCTCACGGGCCGCTGCATGGAACCACCCGAGGCGGACCATGTGTAGGTCAGGGCCGGCTCGCCGGCATCGTCACTCGCCGCGACAGAAAGCGCGGTTGTGAAACCCGTGACCGTGCCGGGGGTCGCGGACGGGTCCATGACGATGGATGGCGCAAGATTGGCCGCAGGGACAACCCCGGTGATCCCGATGTCATCCACATACCAGCCGGCGCTGGCGGTGCCCGTGTTGGTGGCCAGCCGCCAGCGGATTCGCAGGCTCTTGCCGGCATATTTCGCGCCATCGGTCAGATCCACCGCCACTTGGGTGAACGTGCTGAGCGTGCCGGTCCAGGCTTTGCGGCCGTTGATCGTGCTGCTGCTGGTTGAGATGGTGGAGCTGTAGCCCCCTGTGGCAAATGCCGCGCCGGAACCGGCGGCGGGCACGACGTCGAACCATGAGACTCCGTTGTCGAGCGAGAATTCCAGCACCCCTCCGTCCTTACCGTTTTGAAAGGCGTACCGGTGCCAGAACGACAGCCGCAGGCCGCTTGATCCCGCCGGGATCGCGATGGCCGGCGAAACCAGCACATTGTCATTCTTTGTGCTCGGGCCCGAGGCAAAGAACGAGGTGGCGGATGAGTGGGAAAGCGAAGTGGTGAGCGCCCATTTGTCCGAACCCGTCAAGGCGCTGTGTGTCCATCCAGCGGCTCCGGTTTCCAGATTCTCCGACAAAAGCGGACCAGGAACCGCGAAGCTGTTCGGCAGCGTGACGGCCCGACCATCGGGATTGGTCAGAACCACATTCCAAAGACCCTGCGCGAGCCCGTCAACATTCACGCGGAATTTCGCGGTGTCGCCAATGATCTCCTGCCCGGTCGCAACCACATCGGGTTGCCCCGCTTTGGTCAGCCTGACGTCCGCTCCCAGAAGAAAGCCCGACCCGGCCATCGAGATCGCCATCGTGCCGGACAACGTGCTGGTTCCCGGTGTCAAACCGGTGATCGCCGGCACCGTGGCCGCAGCGGATCCTCCGCTGATAATGACGGAGAAATTTTGCGCGCTGTTGGTGAGAGCGCCGGTGAACGTCACGGTCGCCGTGTAGAGGCCCGGGTTCGTTGGCGAGGCGACCGCCACCTGCTCCACGTTGTCCGTGTGGTTCGCCCCGGTGACGGCGGCGGTGGCGAGCTTGGCATCCGTCCAGTCTCCGACAAACGGCATCACCCACGGCTGATAAACCGTGCCGGTCGGCCCGTTGATTCTGAGGTCGAGATCGTTCACCAGCTTCGCCGTTCGCAGATCCCCAACAGTGGTTGCGACCCCTGCCGGATCCGTCCAGCAAAGCGTGGCGCGGATCGGGCTGACGCCATCCCATGTGAAGGTGTAGGATCGCGAAGCCACCGTGGTGGTCACCCGATCTTCGATCACGTTGCGAATGCCCGGACTGTTCTTGTAGGCTTGAAGAAGATCGGCGGCGGCCTTCACATTCACCAGGCCCCAGCCGTATTGATAATCTGGGCCCGGCGCGCCCAGATCATCCGCCGCATGGATCAGCAGGGCTTTCAATGTGCTCGCCCGCATCGCATGACCGGGCAGAAGATGGCTCCACCACTGGACGAGCAGGGCCGCGGAGCCGGTGGCGCTTGGCGAAGCCATGCTCGTGCCGCTGTAGATGCCGTAGGCGGTATCGCTCGTCGCCAGCGAGGAATAGACCGCTTCGCCATTGGCCACGACATCCGGCTTGATTCGCCCGTCATCCGTCGGCCCCCACGAGGAATACGACGACATGGCGGCGTTTGAGGGCTGGCGCACCGACCCGCTGACCGCATCGCCCACGGAGCCGACCGTCAGGATGTTCTTCGCCAGGGCATCGGCGGAAATGGTATCGTACCCGCCGGAGCGGTAAACACCGTCTCCCGCCGGGTGGCTGGCGGGATTGTAGGTCACCGCGGAGGTTGTGCTCGTCGTGAGCGAGACCGGTTCTCCTGCGGCCGGATTGTCAAGCCGCTCATTCCCTGCACTCCGCACGATGAGGTAATACGGGAGGTTGAAGGCCAGGATGTCCGTCGCATTCGTATTGGTATCGTATTTGCCGAAGTCGGTCTCGACTCCCGCAGCCGTGGTGCCCGTGCCATACCAGGTCCATCGCGGCGAGCTCAGCCCTGTGTAGTTCCAGCCCGAGATCAGGCCGTAGCTGTGGTTGCTAAGAGAGATTTTCCCGGACTCGCCGGGATAGGACGCCCCCCGCGCCGTCATCTCGGTTTTGTCACTGGTCCACTCATAAGAATCAATATGGATCGCAGGGGCCATGCCCTTCGCGGCCGCGACGATACCCGCCGCGGCGATCGTTCCCCCAACATGGGTCGAGTGATCCGCCGCCGCCGCACCATCCATAACCGTGATCCGCCCGCCAAATTCCTGATGCGTGGAACGGGCGGAACCGGCATCCCATTCACCGACGGTCAACCCGGTGCCGTCCATCAAATAAGGCACCGCCTGCAACAGGTTCGCCCCCGTCGAGATCGCGGCATTGACGTTGTGCGTCGTGAGGTAAACGGGTTTCGTCCCGTTGAAGTCCACCACCTCGACCACCCGCCCGTTGGCACTCGTGGCGCGCAGGGGCATTCCCAACTGGGCGGCCCGGATCCTCGCGGCCGACTTTTTCGTGTCCAGGATGGTTCTTATCCGGTCCACCGCTTGAGCTCGTAGCCCCGGGTCGCTGAGATCCGTGTTCCCCAGCACATCAGATACCGTTGTCTGCCCAACCCCGCCCGTGACGGATGCCAGCGCTGCGAGAATGCAAAAAACGAAAACCCTTTGTCCCAACATGAAGTTTTTTTGGCGTTTTTTATTTCGATAGGCGCGCAAAGCAAACGGTGGTTTGCAGATGCTGTTTCGAGAAGTTGCTGCCGCGAGGTTGCAACTTCATCTGAGCATTCATAAAAATCAAGCGGCCGCCGCCACGGAATGCAAAAAATAATAGGGGTATGCACTTGACTCAACCCAACGCTACATTTTGTGGCGTTTTCCGCTCGGACATCGAGCTGCGCCGCGTGGGACGGCGGGCGGTTGACTCACGAGCATAGGCAGAGAAAATAATGTCCCCGCAAAGAATGTCCCGGGCGGACAGCATTTGTTGTGGCTGCGGGCGATCGAGGGCGGCCGGATTTTCTCAACAGAGAGGAGATTTCGCTCTGCCAACGCTGCGGTTTTATTGCTAACAGAAAACCCTGAGAACCGCCCCCAAACCAGCGCCCGTGTCGCGGACGAGATCCCCCCGCCCCCTCAACGCTCCGCCGAACCTAAAAACCTTCACAATAAATGTCCCACCTGGGACATTTATTGTGAAGAGGCCCGGGAGAGGTTGGGCTCTTATTTTTCTTGGTGTTGGGCCAGTAGACGCATCGCCCGGGGCAAGACGGCCCGGCGTTTCTTCCAGGCTTTCGTGCCCAGATAGTCTGTCGGCAGCAGGGCGCTGGGAAGCAGGGGGTCGCGGCGCACCGCGTCCAGCCAGGCCTGATTTTCGAGCTTGCTCCAGTCCAGTAGAGCGCGGTCCAGCAGAGCGCGGGACGAATATCGGGCGGGCACCGGGAGGCGGTCAAGGATTTCGATATGCTGTTGGTAGCGCTCGTTGATGCGCGGAAAACTCCATGCCGCTTGCACCATCCGGGCGTCCACTTGCATCCCTCGCGAACCGGATTCCAGCATCATGAGGTGCGAGCAATCCTCCCCGCGCTCGGCAAAAAACCTCCCTGTACCGGCAGGCAAATGGGGCGAGATCCAGACGCTGCCTTGCAGGCACCCGCACCCGCAATCGGCAAGAGCGCGATGGATTTGCTTCCTGAGAGCCTGATCCGTGACCGGAATGTCGAAAAGAAAAAGCCGCCACTTGCCATCCCAGGGCACCGACCAAGCCTGCTCGGGATCCCGACCGCCCAAGGCCGCGACGCGTCCCGCTTCCGTGAGACGAACAAAGCGGCTTCTGTCCAGGGCGGAACGGTTCGCTTCCAAAAATCCCTGCGCCTCCAATCTGTGGATTTGCGGCAGAAAGCCGTTCTTGTAGGCCCATCCCTCGAAGCTCTGGTTGAGGTTCCGGAATGTCGGACGGAAAAGAGCCTCCGTCGTCCACAGCAGATGATACAACAGCAACTCCGTCTTCGCTTTCATGAATAACAAAGCATCACCACCCGCCACGGAATGCAACAAATAATGTCCCAGGTGGGACATTATTTGTTATGGTTTTTGTCGAGCAAGGGCGGTGGGTTCTTGGGCGCGCGGAAGTTTTCCGGGGTGTTGTCGGCCGCGGGGGGGGCCTCACTCCCTCCAACCGAGCAAGGGTTCTCTCGTCGCGGGCGCGCTTTTTTCAACCTCCTTGTCAATATGCGGGTAAACCACAGTGGGCCCCGCCTTTCGGAATCGCGGCAACCCGCCCGTTCGTGCCTTGAGATCTGTCGGGGCCTTGAGGTCTTGCTTCTGTCCAGCGAATATCCAGCATCCTCACTCGGATGCGATTTTTTCAGATGAAGAGGGAGATCAGTAATGGGCATTGGTTCCTGCCACTTTTTCTTGGGCTGATTGTCACCGAGGATGTTGTCCCTTTTTTTGTCATGCTGGAGGCGGGAGGCCTCGGCGTCGGCCAGATGCCTGCCAAGAACTCTCAAAAGCCTGTAAGCCGTCTGGAGGAAACGCACCGTTTTTTAAGTCGCTCAATGAGAAAGGGGAGGTTTCGCGAAGACGATGACAAATGAGACGGGCAGGCTTGCGGACGGGGTGGCCGGGATGGTGGAGCGGGTGACTTTTCACAACGAGGAGACTGGTTTTTCTGTGTTGCGGGTAAAGGTTCGCGGGAAGCGGGATCTGGTGACGGTGGTTGGGAATGTGGCGGGGATCAACGCCGGGGAATGGGTGACGGCGGAGGGCGTCTGGGTGCAGGATCGCGAGCACGGGTTGCAACTCAAAGCGGATTTTCTCAAGTCGAGCGCGCCGACGTCGCGCGAGGGGATCGAGAAATATCTTGGCAGCGGGCTGATCAAAGGGATCGGCCCGGTCTATGCGAGGAAGCTTGTCGAGAAGTTCGACGAAAATGTTTTTTCGATCATCGACGGATTTTCGGCGCGGCTGGAGGAGGTGCCGGGCATCGGCAGGGAGCGGCGGCTGAAGATCAAGGCGGCGTGGGCCGAGCAGAAGGTGGTTCGCGAGATCATGGTCTTTCTGCATTCCAACGGCGTGAGCACGAGCCGGGCGGTGCGCATTTATAAGACCTACGGCGAGGCGGCGATTGAAACCGTCCGGGCAAACCCCTACGCCCTCGCGAGGGACATTCGAGGGATCGGATTTCAGACGGCGGATGCGATCGCGCAGAAGCTTGGGATTCCGAGGGATTCGATGATCCGCGCGAAGGCCGGGCTTGCACACGTGCTGGCCGAGGCGATGAATTCCGGGCACTGCGGCCTTCCGAAGGAGCTGCTCATCGAAAAATCGGTGCCCCTGCTGGGGGTTGACGGGGCCGTGATCCACGAGGCCCTGGAGCGGCTGCTGCTCGACAAGGAACTCATCGCCGACGAGTCGCTCATCTATCTGCCGGCGCTGCGTGCCGCCGAGCGGGAGATTGCGGCGAGGCTTCGTGGGCTCGCTGCGCGCGCGGCCTCGTATCCGGACATTTCCCTCGAAAAATCCGTGTCCTGGGTCCAGGAAAAAACGGGCAAGGAACTTGCCGCGAGCCAGGTGGAGGCGCTCCGGCGCGCGATCACTTCCCGCGTCCTTGTGATCACCGGCGGCCCCGGCGTCGGCAAGACAACCCTCGTCAACGCGATCCTTCTCATCCTGCGCGCAAAAAAGATCGCCTGCCTGCTTTGTGCGCCGACCGGGCGGGCGGCGAAGCGTCTTGGGGAGACGACCGGCCTTGAGGCGAAGACGATCCACCGCCTGCTGGAGTTCCTGCCCGACGGCGGGTTTGCGCGCGGTCCGGATCGCCCGTTGGATTGCGATCTGCTGGTTGCCGACGAGGCCTCGATGATTGACGTGCCGCTTTTCAGCAAGCTGCTGCGGGCGCTTCCGGAGAAAGCGCATCTCCTCCTGGTCGGGGATGTGGACCAGCTCCCCAGCGTCGGGCCGGGCGCGGCGCTCGGCGATATCATCCGTAGCGGCGCCGTGCCGGTCGTGCGACTCACGGAAATTTTCCGGCAGGCGGCCGGCAGCCGGATCATCACGAGCGCCCACAAAATCAACGCGGGATCCCTGCCGGATCTCGTCGGGGATCCCGGAAGCGATTTCTTTTTTATCGAGCGCGAGGAGGCGGAGGCGATCCAGACGACGATTTTGGATCTGGTGAAAAGCCGGATCCCGAAGAAGCTCGGCTGCGATGCCATCCGGGACATCCAGGTGCTTTGCCCGATGAACCGCGGATCGCTCGGCGCGCGGCAGATGAACGCGCTATTGCAGGAGGAACTCAACCCGGGGCGCGACGGCGAGTCGGCCGCAGACTCGTTCGGGACGCGGTTCCGGCTCCGGGACAAAGTCATTCAGACGCGGAACAACTACGACAAAAGCGTCTTCAATGGAGACATCGGACGGATCGTCGGAATCGACGAGGCCGAGCGCGAGGTGGTGATCGCATTCGACGGGCGGGAGGTCGCTTATGATTTCAGCGAGCTCGACGAGATCTCGGCCGCCTATGCGATCACGATTCACAAAAGCCAGGGGTCCGAGTTCCCGGCCGTGGTTCTCCCGCTGGCGATGCAGCACTACCTTCTCCTCCAGAGAAACCTCCTCTACACCGGGCTCACCCGCGGGAAGCAGTTCGTCGTGATCGTCGGCCAGAAAAAAGCCCTCTCCACCGCGATCCGCAACGGGCGTGCCGCGGAAAGATATTCCGCGTTGCTCCGGCGGCTGGGCGACGGTCGGCCGAAATAGTCAGAAAATTTCTTTCCTCGTGCGATGAGGAAGGCTCGCACGAACTACGGTCGGTCGAGGCCGAGGTCGGTGCGGAGGAGCCCGTGGCGGGGCTCGAAGAAGTAGCGCACGTAGAGGCTGACCGAGCCTTCGTTGTAGTCGGCGGTCACCGCGTAGCCGAGCTCGCCGCCGATCATCCATTGCGGGGAGAGCATGTAGGCGCCCTGGGCGGCGATCATTCCGATGGCCGTGCTCGACTCCTGGGCGGCGTAAGTGCGTCCGTCGGATTTGAGCGGGAAATACGGGCTGGCGGCCTGCCGGTTATTTTGGACACCGAGTCCGAGCGAGCCCGCGGCGATCCATTTGCGGCCCTCGGACGTGAGGAACTGGCCCTGGATGACGATCTGGGCGAGGGATTCCGGGCTGAAGTAGCCGCCGTTGCCGTAGGTGAAGTGGTTCTGGTTATTGTCGTAGGCCGCGCAGGATCCGGCGACACCCAGCGTGATGTATTCGAAGTTTCTGACAGTAAATTCGTAGGCGATCGCAGCGGTGGCGGAGACGTGGGTATTTTGTTTCACGTCGGTTCCTTCCAGAATCCCGTAGGTGCCGTTGAGGAAGATCGTCCATTTCGGCGCGATCGAGCGGAAGACAGAAACGCTGGCGCCGGACTCGGTGACGCCGCCCCAGTTTTTCCCTGTGTAGGGATCCTTCATGCCGATGTAGGAGAGGATGCTTTCCTTAACGGATTTCGAGTAGAGCTCGGCCTGCACATAGCCGTGTTCGTCGCGATAGATGCCGCCGATGTTTCCGATCGGCTTCGCGCTGAGCGGCCCGCCGGACGGGGTGATGCCGAAGGTGACATACCAGGAGATCCAGTCCTGGTATTCGAAGCGCACGGAAAAGTCGAAAAGGCTGCTGTAGGACGTCGTGGGGGAAACGGTATAGTTTTGATAGACGACGGGATATTTTCCGACGACCGCGCCGTTCGGGAGATCTCCCGAGTTGAGCGTGATGCGGGAGATTTGGGCGGAGAGCACGGTTTTATTTGTCGGGTAGATCCGGCCGGAGACGACGGGGATCGCGGCGGCGTTGAGCTTGCCCTCGCCCTCGGTGCCCGACTTGCTCCAGAACATGAAGCCCAGCGCGACGCTCGGGGTCGCGTAGTTTTCCAGAACCTTGTATTGTTTTTCTCCGCCGGCGCCGACCGCGGCGACATAGAGGTGCGCCCGGTAATATCTGGCGGCCGCCGACGTCGTGCCATACATGGTTTTGATCGGCCCTTTGACCGTTGTGCCGATGGCGTCCATCTTCTCGTAGTTTCCGGTTCGCGAGAGCGAGGCGTAGAGCCCCTGGGCGGTCGTGACGTTCGGGGACGCCCGGTAGAGCCTTTCGAAGAGCTCGGCGGCTTTTCCGTAGTCCTTGAGATAATAGTAATCCCACGCGAGCACGGTCTGCTCGTTGCGGCTCAGCGGGCGGGACTGCGAGGCCTGGGAAAGAAGATCGCGGCTGCGCGCGTATTTTTTTGCCTCGTAGGCATCGACCGCGCGGCGCGCGGTGATATCCCCCTTGAGCACCCGCATTTTCGGGTAGGTATCGCCGCGGAAATTCACGATCGCCTCGGCGCTGCTCAGGTCGCCCTCTTGGAATTTCGAGAGGGCGAGTCCGTAGGAAGCTTCTCCGAGGCCGGAGTTCCATTCGAGAGCCTGGTTGAACCAGATGCCAGCCGAGGAATATTCGTTGCGATAGTAATACGCCCAGCCGGCTTTCAACGCGAGGAAGGCGTCCTGTTTTTCGGTGGCCTGCGACACCCAACTGGCGATCTGAGCCTGCGGGACTTGAGGGACGCTGGGCGCGGGTCTCGGGGCGGGTTTCACCGGCGTGGGCTGGGGCGACCACGGAACCGACCGGACAGCACCCGGAGTCGGACTTGGCTCCACGACAAAAGCGGCATCGCCCGGCAAAACATCCAGCGTCGTGGGCGTGGACTGGATCGCCGGGGCCGGGATATCCGCTGGAAGAAAAACCGGCGAGCGCGGGATGGGCTGGGTCGCGGGCTTGGGCATCCCGGGAACGACCGGCACGAAAAGAGACGGCGTCGGAGTGGGTGCCACATCGGTGGGAAGCCCGATGGATTCCGGCTGCTGCTGGGACATCATATCCTGCGCGCCAAGAGAAGACATCCCGGCCAGGAACAGAACGGCAAGGATCCCGTGACGTGAGAGGTTCACCGTTTTCCTCCCAGGGATTCACGCACCGCCACCTTTGTCAGCAGCTTCAGGCTTGCGGAAAAATAGGGTTCTTCGGGCATCAGAGGCGGAATATCGTGAACAGTTAAGCGGGTGTTCGTGCGGGAGGCGAGAACAAAACGCGCAACCGCTTGCATGCCCGGAAGCGCGGGGTGCGGCCCGAAGGTTCCGTTCTCCAAATTGACGGTCGCGGGCATTCCGGACAAAGCGGGGAACCCTTTCCAAAAGTCCGCGAAGGGCGCGAGCAACGGGGAGTGCGGGTCGTGCCACGCGATATGGAGAGGGACGCGGACCGCGTTGTAGCCGAAATCCGGCGGGAACGGGGCGCCGAGCGAGTAGGAGCCGGACTCGTCGAGAACCCAGTCCGGCGGGAGCGACCATTTTCCGAAGCGCGCGGACGAGACCATCGCGAGCCCGCTGGCCCGGAGCTGATCCCAGCCTCCTCCGGGGAAGGTTTTTGCGAGCGCATCGAAGGCGGGGAAAATGTAATACGACGGGTTCAGGACGAGCGCGTTGTCCTTGTTGAAGCCGTCGGCTCCCGGGCGGAGTTCCGGTCCCTGCGGGGTGCTGACGAGGGCGAGGCGGCGGAGCTCGGCGAGGAGCGCGGCTGCCGACTGTTCATAGGCATATCCTCCCCAGCGTTTGGAGGCGCGGACGAGCGCCCAGGCGACGAGGAGCTCGGCGTCGCTGGCATTGTTGGGATCGTTCACCGATCCTCCGCCGTCCGCATCCGGCTTCCAAAGCCAGGAGAGAAGTTTGTCATCCGGGCGGGTCTGGAGGTTCTGCCTGGTCCATTTCCAGAGGCGGTCGAATGTCTCGCGATCCCCATACGCCTCGGCAAGCAGCATGCCGTATCCCTGCCCCTCGCTGTGGGTCACATTTCCGTTGCCGGTGTCAATCACGCGGCCCTCGGGGGAGATGAAGCGCCTCTGGTATTCCCTCCAATCCTCGCGCGGCAATCTCCAGGGGTCGTTGATCTTCGCCAGCCAAAAGGAAAGCCCGCCCAGCGCCAATCCTGTCAGGGCCAGAATCGCCAGAAGATTTCTCTTCGCAATTTTCACCTATTCCGGGTGTTCGCGTTTCCGCAGAAGCGAGCGAACCCCCAACCCGAGCAGGATCAGAACGGTCACGAGACTGACGGCGAAAAACCAGGGTTGTTGGTCGAAGCTGTTCGTGACTCTGGTGACCAGGCCGGTGGCTTTGTAGATGAAGTTGCCCCCGATCTTGGCCACGGCCAGCGAGTCGGGGCGCGCGCTCCAGACCGCGAGGTCCCCGGCCAGGTTGTCCCAGAATTCCCGCTCCTGCAGCATGTTGATCCCGCCCA
>JBAXXD010000034.1:0-34344 GCA_037128135.1 Verrucomicrobiia bacterium | reverse complement strand
CGTAATAGCTGCCGCATTCGTATTCGTTCCATGGGTTTCGGACCGAGCCATCATAGCGGCTCCGAGCGGCTTTGACGATTTCAAGCCCCTCGCGAACGAGCCCTTCGGCGATGAGATGCGAGGCAACCTGATATTCGATCCCGGTCCAGACCTCGTCGCTATAAACAAACGGCAGGGTCGGCTTCCCCCCGCGCGGCCACGAACAAACCAGCAGTCCGGGCTCATCCCCCACCGCATAGCCCGGGCGCTGGCAATTCGCATGGTCAGCCAAACTGTAGCGGAAGTTATAGCGGTGGATGGAAAGCAGATTCTTGCAAACCAGTTCCCGATCAATCGGCGTCTCAATCCCGTAAATCGAGGCCATCCAGGCACCGATGACCCCGTCCGAAAGACAGCCAGTGCCGTATTGATACTTGGGCCCCTCTTTTTTCAGGAGCCGAATGAGAGCTGGGCTTTGATTGTTTGGGTTGTTCTCGATCAGGTCGAGAAACGACTTATTCCTCAGCCCGCGATACTGGACCTTTTGCTCAAAATACTCCCCGTTAAAAAGTTCCTTTTCAATAAAGCTGGCTCCGCGCTTCGCCAGTTCGAGATACTCTTGGTGGTCTTTCTTTTTGCCCAACGCTTCAGCCATCGCGCTCATGGCGGAAAGTGCGCCGATATAAACCGTGGTGCACATGCCATCCGGCCCCCAGAATTCGATATCGTAAGTGTTATGATGCGGCTCGGACAATGTTCCTTTGCGGTCGGGATCCCAGGTGCTGATGCCGTATTCCAAGCTGCGTTTAGCCAGGGGGTAGAGCTTTTTGAGCCATTCGATGTCACCCGAGATCTGCCAGTCGCGATAGAGCTTCATCAGGCCGCCAAGCTGGCCATCCGCAGCCGCATGCCCGCCGTGCGTGACCGGTCCGTCGGGAAGGGCCGAGCGGAAATTGATGTGGCCCGCATCGTCCATCGAGCGTTCCAGCTCCTGCTCACGCAAAGTGCGTTCGATTCCGGGAAAAAGGTGCGGGAGCGACTGGGCATAATTCCACACATGCGTGCAGCTCCCGTTGCAGCAGCCCCCCGTTGTAAAACAACCTTCCCATCCCCAAAGATTCCCGTTGGCCTGGCGCAAAAGGGTCGGCGATTTGAGGATGGCGAGATTGGCTGAGATCGCATCCAGCGCTTCAATCGGGAGAGAGGATCCGAGGAGAGCGGTCTGGAATGCCACGGTTCTTTCGCGAAGCGTTCCATAATGGCTGTGGACATAGCCGGCCACGTCCCGGGCATCTTTCCACAGCGAGGAATAGAACGTCTTCCATTTCGGGGAAGCGCAGCAATCGCCGCCCTGGCACTCTGGCGTCACAACTCCATGGGATTGGTTGCTGTTTGGGAAATGCCAGGCAATGACGACAGGGATCGTCACTTGTTCCCCAGGGGCAAGCGTGGCCTTCACCAGCACGGAGCCTCCGTTGCGGCCCGATTTTCCGGCGTCTTCCTTCCCGCTGTTGACGGTGAAGCGCCCCGTCTCAACCTCCCGCCACAACGCGGAAACCGCATCGAACCACCCGCCTCGAATCCATGTGCCCTTGATCTTCGGGCGCTGTCCGATCACCGTCACGCTCGCGCTGCCATAGGATTCCTCGCCGGATGGTTCGGTGTTGGTAAAGAAAACTCCGCGGCCCGGGATGACCTCGTTGCGAGTTCCCTCCGAACGGGTCGTCGCTCCCTCTGCCAAATGGGCAAGATGGTAGGAAAACTCGCACTCGACGGGTTTCCGTGAGGTGTTTTTCAATGTGTATTCCAAAATGGCGCACGGAAGGCTGGAGGCGACTTCGTCCAACGGAACAAAGGGGCTCCAACCTTTGATCTGAACCTCCACAGGGATTCCCGGATTGGACAGCTCAACCTGCCCAAATGGATATCCGCTTTTGAAATGGCTCCGGCTGAAACGGGGAAGACCTTCGTAGCCGCCATGCCGGTATCCCTGGGCCTGCAACCCCTGGTCGTAAATCTTTTCGGCCGGCAAGGGGCCTTCGATCAACCGTGTGACCGGCTGGGCTCCTTTGATGTGCAACAGCGCAAAACCGGCGTCACCCCCGTGAACGTGTCCGTCGGAAAGCGCGGTCGTAGCCGGACGGTTGCGGATGGAAAAATCCTGCAGTCCGCCGTAGCCGTTCAGGCAGATGCAGCCTGCGCCAATCCCTCCCAGAGGCATGGCGGTTTGGGAGATTTTGTGATGAGTAAATGGGAAAACGGGCGATTTCATTGGTATGATGGTATAGCGGTTGGTATGTGGCTTAATGCTCCGCGCCGGCGCGGACAAGCGAATCCGACTTGCTGAGCCGGGGCCAGGCATAGCCGTAGAACGACACGAAGGCGAAGCAGCCGAGCGGGACGATGAACGCGACGGACATGCCATGGAGATCGCCGACGTGGCCCATGAGCTTGGGCAGGATCGCCCCGCCCATGATCGCCATGACGATGAACGAGGAGGCTTGCTTGGCCCTCGCGCCCAAGCCGTGGATGCCTAATGCGAAGATCGTCGGAAACATGATCGACATGAAGAAGTAGCTCAGGAATACGCAGGCGACCGAGAGCCATCCGATCTTGAGAACCACAAGCAGGCAGATGGCCACGTTGAGCAGCCCGAAGAGACCCAGCACCTTGTGAGCGGCACATTTCTTGAGGATCACCGCACCGCTGAACCGGCCGGCCAAGAAGAAGATAAATCCGAGGGATGCGAGCTGGGCGGCACCTTGATCGCTCAATGCCAGCGCCCCGCTCTTGCCCGCCTCGAACCAGGACTTCAGAATGCCGGAGGTCCAGGCGTCCGGGACCGGCGGGGTTTGGGTGGTCATGTAGTTGATGAAGAAACTGAAGATCCCCGCCTGGGCCGCCACATAGAGGAATTGCGCCAGCACCGCCATGACGAAGTGCGGCTGGCTCCAGATGGAATGCTTGACCTCCGGCTGGGAGTCGTCGAGGTGGTAGTCGTCCTCCATCTTGACGTCGGGCATGGGGGAAAAGAAAAAGATCACGGTCAGGACGAGCACGACCGCGCCCACAGCCGCGTAGGGGATCCAGAGCGTCTCCGCACCATTGCCCGCACCGCTGGCATCCTTCCCGTAGAAAAATGCGGCGCCGGCAATCGGACCGAAGATCCAACCGATCCCGTTGCACGACTGCGCGAGGTTGATGCGCGTCGCGGCATAACGCGGGTCGCCCAGCACGGTGGTATAGGGGTTGGCGATCGTCTCGAGAAACGTCAGCCCGGCTGCGATCACGCAGACACCGAGAAGGAACGCCCAGAACGAGGCGATGTGCGTCGCCGGAATGAACCAGAACCCGCCGGCGGCGACCATCAGCAACCCTGCGATAATGCCGCCCTTGTAGCCCAGCTTCGTCGAAAGCCATCCGGCCGGCAGCGCCATCAGAAAATACCCGAGGTAGTGGGCGAACTGGACCCACGCGGACTGGGCCAGCGACAGCTTGAGCTGGGTCTGGAAATGCTTGTCCATCACGTCGATCATCCCGTTGCAAAACCCCCACAAAAGGAAGAGCGAGCTGACGAGAAGAAACGTGACCAACACGTTCCTGCCATCAGGAAGGACAAACATGCTTTGCTTTTTGGTATTCATAATCTGAAACAGCTTCTCGGATTTCGCGGGCGTTGACCGGCATGCGCCCGACTCTGAGCTACTTGTTAAATGCGCTCTTGATCTGAGCCAAGCTCACGCCCAGCGTGGCGCGGGCGATGGCGTCGAGATCCTTTTCGCTGCCTTGGAGGTGGATCGTGCGGTGGACGTGGGCGGCCGTTGCGCCGGGCTTGAGCGCGAGGGCGGGTGACGAGCTTTCCATTTCAAAGAATTTCCCCATGCGCTCGCCGCCCGGCTTTTGCGGGCCATCGTTATAGCTGTTCAACACATCTCCGCCAAACGGGTGAGCCTGCAGCTTCCACATCGAATTGACATAATCCGCCGCGTGCGATGAATAGGTGAACTCGACGAGTGTCAGGGTGCGGGTGGTGGAATCATAGCTGCCCAGCAGGGGTTTGACCCGGCGGGAGGAGATGCCGATTTTGCTCCGATAATCGGCATCGGCGCGGAAGAACAGGACGTTATCTTTGACCACGAGCCGATCCGCCGGGACCTTGCCAAAGTAGGCGTCGTTGACAATCGGGCCGCGTTCGGACTTCGGGCCTTTCTCAAACGGAACGATGATGACGGCATTCGGAGAGGCGTTGAACATGCCGAGGATCCAGATGGAAAGGAGGCCGGTTTCCTTCACCCACGCCTGCTTGCCGGTATTTTTGATGGTGTTCACCGACTCGAATGCGACCGATTGAGTTTCCGGCGACCGCTTGATTCCGTGTTTCGAGAGGGGGGAGTCGGGATTCACCAAGCGGATCTTGCGTGTGACTTCCAGGCTGAACGGGGTGCCAGAGTAGTTCGAGAGGGCGATCGTCCGTTTGCAAACCACGCTGCTGGCCGTTTTGTCGGCGACATGGAATGGCTCGGTGTCGAGCGAAGCGGGGGTGAACCAATGCTTCAAATCAAACGGCACGCCCTTGGCAAAGAAAATCGAAAACTGCCCGCCTTCCGGCCCGAGCCAGAACCGATCCTCGCCGCCAAACGCATTCATGTGCGGCTGGATTTTTCCCGAGGCGATGAGCGCGCGGTTCACCCAGCCGAAGCTGGTTCCGTTTGGTCCGCTGGCAGTGCTGGTCATCACCCGGCCCTGCCAGGTCGGTGCCACTGCAACTTGAGCGCTGCCGGATTTGTCCGTCAGCACGACCACCTCGGCGTGCTTGCGGAGAAACTCCAGATCACCACCAAACTTGTCGGCGGCCCGGAGGTTTCCCGAAAGCGCGGCGGCAAGAGCAATCCATGCCACGAGAGTATGGAGGGATCGCGCAAGGGGTGATTTCATTCTTGAATTTGTTAAAGTGATATTTCCGCCAATTGTCCAGCGATCAAAAATAAATTACAGTCCACTGATTCGCTCGGCCACCGGGGCGAGCGGGGGCAGGACGCCGCCCGGGGCATCCAGATAGAAATAGGCGGTTGCTGACCAATCATCCTGGCGCCGGAAGTTGCACCAGCCGTCCGGGGCCGAGGGCGATTGCAGATCGATCGGCTGCTCCAAATCCAGGAGAAGAATCGGATTTTGCCCGCTCGGATAAACGGAAACAGGAATAGTCGGCACTCCCTCGCATTGCATGCGAAGGACTTTCTCCTTGGCGGCCCCTCCAATCGTCTGAATCGAGACCTTGCACCCATCATTGAAGAAAACAGGATCGTCGATGTGATACCGATAAAATGCCCAGTGATCTTTTTCCTCATCGGCGATCAGGCAGCCCTGGGTTCGGTGGTTGAAAAACTTCTGGCCCCACGCCGTGCCGATATAGTCCTCAGTTCCGGTGCCGCACAGGGTCGGATTCTGATCGTTCCCGAGCCAGACCTTGACCTCGCCCTCGCCCCACCAAGCTTTGGCATATCTCGGGTCGGCCATGACGCCGATATTGCAGCCTAAAAACCGCCCGTTGCCTTTGATGTAGGGCAGGATGTCAAAATCGTTGCCGAGCGCATTGGGCGATTCCCTCCGCCAGCCGGCATGGAAGTAAAGCGTCTCGGAACAATGTTCGACATTCGTCAGAAGATCGATGTCGAAGAAAAGGCCGTTGAGAGCATCCTCCGATTCGTTGGTGAGGGTGACGCGTGCGGATTTCCTGAACGGCATCTGGATAAAGCCGTTGAAACTTCTTCCCTCGGGATCGGAAAATAGCGCCGTCTCAAACGCGGTCCGGCGGCCCAGGCCCACACCAAAGAAGTCCCCGAACGGACAGGAAACCGCCGGTTTTTCCGCGTCGTCCCAAAACATTTCCATGCGCAGGCTCCGGAGCATTTTGGGGCTGCGGTCCATGATCGTAAACCAGATCCGGTTGATGATGCCGCTCTCCTGAACGTCCAGCAAGGTCTTGGTCTCACCGGCCAGCAAGAGATCCGATGCGTGTCCTTTGTGGCCCTTGTTTTCCAAGCCGGCGCAGTCTCGGCCTGCGGTGAGATTTTCGAAGCTGCTCCAGCGAGTCTGAACGCCGTGAGGTTTTTTATATAGGTTCATGGTGTGTGGTTTTCTATTTTAGATCTATTCCCGCCTGATCCCACATTGACTTGAGGTCGACCACTCGTCCCTCGTCGGCGGCCCGGTCGATTCCAAATGCGACAACGGCGGATTTGATGCCATCTTCACAGGAAGCCAGCGGAGCCAATCCGCGCAACAGCGTTTCGACCATCGCCTTGCCCATGGCCTCATCTCCGCCTCCATGTCCGTCCGCCACATTGGTATCGAGCTTTTCGACTTTCGAATTCCATCCGATCCGTTGAATTTCAATCGTGCTGGCAACCAGATCGGCACGCAAGGTCCCTTCGGTGCCGCAGACATAAAAGCGGCGCTCAGGCGTTCCGGCATTGCAGTTCGTATGGAACGTTCCGCGCACTCCGTTTGCGTATTCGAGAATGGCGACCTGGTTGTCGAAGATATCGGCTTTGCCATCAAAGGGGCTCGGGCGGTTTGGCTGCGGATCGGGCCAGGCGCTATAGGCGGCTTCCCCATTTTCGTCCGGGCCGATTCGATCGACATGGCCGGCATTCTCTGGCGTAAAAAAGTCACGCCCGCCAAAGCTGGCGGCACGCACCGGCAATGAGCCGACGATCCAGTTCGCCAAATCAATATCGTGGCAGCATTTTTCGAGAAGATGGGTCCCCGCATTTTTGCGTTCCCGACGCCAGTTGGCAAAGATATACCCGCCGTGGTTGAAGCCAAGAGTCTCATTGAACTCAAAAGAAATGATCCTTCCGATTGCTCCGGAGGTGATCACCTCCATGATCCGCTGGTAATGCGGGGAGTACCGCAGGACAAGGCCGAAGGCGAAGACCTTGCCCGATTTCCGCACGGCTTCCCGGATCTCCAAGCAGCCGTCGAGCGTGGTGGCCAACGGCTTTTCGCAAAACACATTTTTGCCCGCGTTGAGCGCAAGGACTGCCTGGCGTGCGTGGTGGCAATTCCATGAGCCGATAAATATCCACTCGATTTCCGGATCGGCCACGAGATCTTCTTCGGAGGAGCAGATACGACAGCCCGCACCAAATTGCTCACGGGCCGCCTTAAGCGAAGCGGCACTTGGATCATAAGCAGACACGACGCGAATCCGGTTTTCAGGATCATTGTCGAAAATGGCTTTCACCACGGCGCTGAGGCGTGCGCCGCATCCGATCAGGCCAATATTCACGGTCTTGGGGGAGATGCTTGATTTCATAGGCCAAACTCTGCCAGCTTGCGTCTGCCAAAGAAATAGAATTCCCGATTCCTTTTTATCATTTCCGATTGTTTTTACCAACAACACCTGCACATTCGGAGGCCCATCCCGACATTTCGGAAATCTGTCGGTCCGCCTCGACCACCCGTGAATATCCCTCCCCGGCACACCATCTGGGAAAGCATTACCCGCCGAGCTCGACGCAGCGGCGGCGGTAGTGGAGGTAATTGGCATAGGAGACCTCGGCAGGGACGCCGTGGTCGCAGCACGGGATGTATCCTCCGCGCTCCCGCATGGCCGGAAAGATGCGTTCGACCATCGCGTCAATCGCAGCCGGACCGGCCGCCAGGACGCGCTTGTCGATCCCGCCGCGCATGCACAGGTGCGGGTATTCCCGTCCGATTTTGACGACATCGCACCCGCTGGCGACCTCGAACGGGGACATCGCGTCCATGCCGAGGTCCTCCATGTAAACCGGGATCAGCGAGGTGCAGTCGCCGTCGGTGTCAATCTGGAGGTAGAGGTGCCGCGACCGGTCGATCTGGCGCGCGCGCACCCGTTTCAAAAGTTCCTTGTAAAAGGGATGCAGCATGGAGCGGATCATGCCCGGCGAGACCAGCGGCCCGCTGTTGTAGCAATTGTCCTCGGCAAAAAAGATTTCGTCGAATGTGACATGGCGCTGGTGGGCGGCGGTGATGGCGTCGCTGAGTTCCAGCCAGCGTTCCATGGCGGTTTCGATGAGTTTGGGTTGGTCGTAAAATGCGTAGAGGAGTTCCTCCGGCCCGAGCATCGCCCGCAGGAACATGAACGATCCGGCCACATGCTGTGTGATCATCTCTCCCCGTGCCGCGGCGGCGCGGGCCGCATCCATCCTTTGCTCCAGTCCTTCCAGGCGGCGGGGATCCCGGGGATCAAGCCGCCACTCCGCGTTGGCCTTCCACGATTCGAGATCCTTGACCGGATGGGTAATATATTCTGGCATGAACCCCCCCCGCCGCCCTTTGAAATAAAGAACGCCCCGGCCAGCAAAGTCTTGCTCGACTTCCGTGTCTCCCCGGTCCTCGAGAATTTTGACCTCGAACTGCGGCACATACTCCGGCTCGCACCAGCCCAGCCCCCCGAGACCGTGACTGCCGGAATCGTCGTAATCGAAAAGCTCGGCCATTTCGGGCGAATTGATTGCGATGTCGGGCATCCCCTGCTGTTTCCATTCGTCCCAGCAGTAAAAGCCGAACTCGGTTTTGAGAAATGGCGCGCCGGGAGTGATGGCATAGGTCTCCCGCCGCAGCCGGGCGGCATCGGTCGAGGCCTCGCGCGGCGCCAGGGCATGGACGCCATCCGCTGGAATATCGTCGGAGAGGCGCACGGGCTCAGTGCCGCGCGGATCGAGCGCGCCACCAGGCGAAGCGAGGGAATGACTTGTGTTCATCCGAGAACCATACTTCCGAATCGAAGCGCGTGGAATGAAGGTTTTGGAAAATAACTTGTGTTTTTTGGATGAACCGTCCGCTATGTTTTCACGGCATGTCTCAGCCCCGCAGCACCCCGTTCCCTTGCCCGCCCGGAGGCTGGCGCTTCAACAGCGCCGTGGCCTCCTCCCTCGGCAGCATCACGTCCGCAGGATTCGTGGACGACTCGCCGAGCGGGGTCGGGCCAGCGCGGGTTTTCGGGCAATACGCCGTGGTTTACGTGCTCGACGGGAAAGCGTTTTACTCCGACGCCCACGGGGCGCGACAGGATATCGGCCCCGGGGACATGATCCTGGTTTTTCCCGACCTCGCGCACGCTTACGGACCAAAAGGCGGCGGGGGCTGGACCACTTTGTGGCTCAGTTTCAACGGGAAAATCTTTGATTTGTGGCGGGAGCAGGGATTGCTCGATGATCGCCGGCCGGTGCATCATCTCGAACCGGTGGATGTGTGGTTTCGCCGGTTCGATTCCATTCTCGGCGCGCCGCGTCAAACCGGCTACGCCCCGCCGCTGCTCGAAGTCTGCCGGCTCCAGACCCTGCTTGCGGAAATTGTCACCGGCACCGGGCGGCAAACGGCCTATCAGGAGGATCTGCGCTGGGCGTCGCGGGCCTGTGCGCGGATTGACGCGACTCTCGCCTCGGTGCCCGATTGGGAATCCATCGCGCGTTATCTCGGCACGACCCCGGAGGCTTTTCGCAAGCGTTTCACGCGGCTCGTCGGGCATCCGCCCGCCCGCTACCGGACGGGCCGGCTTGTCGATCGCGCGTGTGTGCTCATGCAGGAGCGACGGCTTGCCGACAAACAAATCGCCGAGGAACTCGGGTTTTGCGATGAGTTTTATTTTTCCCGCCGGTTCAAGCAAATCACCGGGCATTCTCCGCGCGCATTCCGCCGCCTGCTCCCGATGGCGAAGTGAGTGCTTACAGAGGGTAATTCCCTTCGTTTCGCCACAGCTCGATCATGGCCTCGTAATTCTTGAGCGGCATTCCGGTGTAGGCGGTGTTGCTCGTGCAAAAGATGAAGCCGCCGCCAGGCATCCCCTGGCGCAGCGCCCTTCGCGCATCGGCTTCGATTTGATCCCTGGTGCCCGTGTCGAGCAGCGAGCAGTTCACATTGCCGCAAAGCGCGACGCGGTTTCCGTAAAGTCTTTTCACCTCGGCCAGATCCACGCCTCCCTGCGGGTCGAGCGAGTGGATCGCATGGGGGGCGCACTCCACGATCATATCCAGAATAGGCATGACCGCGCCGTCGGTATGCTTGATCGTATAAAATCCCATCCCGCGATAAGCGCGGATCAATTGTTCAAGATACGGCGCGACAAACTCCGCGAACATGTTGCGGGAGAAAAACGGGGCCCGGTTGAAACAGTAGTCCGAGCACATGACAAAACCGTCGAGCCCGCCGTGGCGATGGATCGCCTCGGCCCGGCGCAATGCCGCATCCACCTTGGCCTGCGCCTCGCGCTTCAGCGATTCCGGCTCCTCCACCATGCGCACGGAAAATCCCTCCATCGTCGAGCCATCCGGAATCGCGAACGTGGCATCCCCGTGGTAAAAGATCGCATATTTGTCCCCGCACAGCTCCCGCGTGGCGGTGATGGCGGCCAGGATTTCCTGTTCCATCTCCGGGCGCGGATGCAGGCAGATCGCGCTGTGCTCATAACGCTCGGCGGTCTTGATCAGCACGGACGCCACGTCCCGCCGGTGCAGGCGTTGCTCCTCCAGGCGCATTTGCATCCATTGATCGTAGAGGCGGTGGCAGGGATGCACCGTGCCGAACGCCTCCATCGTGAGGTAAAATGCAAGTTCAAACGTCGGCACACGCCCGGTGATGGGCTGGCGGTCGAGACAGGCTAAAAAACGTTGGCGGGGCGACATGGTGTTGGTGTGAGGGGTGAGTATGAATGAGCATCCTGTCGTGAGTCCAATTTTTTTGCCATCAAGTAAATACGGCATTGACTGAGGGATATTCATGGTCAACAGTCCCACTGTGATCGCGCGCAAAATAGAGGCCGGCCTGATTCGTTCCGCTTTGAAACGCAGCCGGGTGGTTGCTCTGCTCGGCCCGCGCCAATGCGGCAAGACCACGCTGGCCCGCCAGTTCGTCCCCGCCGGATCGCTCAATTATTTTGATCTCGAAGATCCGGGAAGCCTCGCCCGTCTCACCGAACCCGAACTGGCCCTCCGCCCGCTCAAAGGGTTGGTGGTCATTGACGAAATTCAGCGCCGCCCGGATCTTTTCCCGCTGCTGCGCGTGCTGGCCGACCGCCGGCCGTTGAGCGCCCGGTTCCTCATTCTCGGCAGCGCCGCGCCGGATTTGCTCAGGCAATCCTCGGAAACCCTCTCCGGACGGATGGAAACGATCCCGCTCGAAGGCTTTCGCCTGGCCGATCTCGGGGCGTCCGCGCCGGCCCGGCACTGGCTGCGCGGCGGGTTCCCCCTGTCCTACACGGCGCGCACGGAGGCCGATTCGCTGGCGTGGCGGCGGCAGTTCCTTGCAACCTTTCTGGAGCGGGACATGCCGCAACTGGGCGTGACGATTCCCGCGATCGCCCTCCGGCGTTTCTGGATCATGCTCGCCCATTACCACGGCCAGATTTGGAATGCGGCCGAACTCGCCCGCGCCCTCGCCGTCAACGAATCCACCGTGCGCCGATACCTCGACCTGATGACCGGCGTGTTCATGATTCGGCAACTGCCGCCATGGTTTGAAAACCTCGGCAAGCGCCAGGTCAAGGCCCCGAAGATTTATGTGCGCGACAGCGGCCTGCTCCACGCCCTGTTGGGCATCGCAACTCAACGCGACCTCGAACACCATCCGAAAGTGGGGGCCTCCTGGGAAGGCTACGCGGTCGAAGAAATCCTCAAGGCTCAGCGACCCGACGAAGCCTACTTCTGGGGCACGCACAACGGGGCGGAGATCGACCTCGTGCTCTTCCGCCGCAGACGGCGCATCGGCATCGAGTGCAAACGCGCGGACGCCCCCACGCTCACCCCCTCCATGCGCATCGCCCTCGAGGATCTGAAACTCGACGAACTGCTCGTCGTCTATCCCGGCGATAAACGCTACTCGCTGGCAAAAAATGTCCAGGCCGTCCCGCTGGCAGAACTGCTGAATGCCAGTTGAAAGTCAGCGGCCAGCAGGGGAACACCCGCACGATCCCGTCCCAGGCCGTAACCAGCATTTTTTTGACCATGAGCGCGCCGTGATTCCCGCTTGCCTCTGCTAATCCGAAGGCACACCACGGACGAGTCTGTTCAAATTTCTTCGTCAGGTTCTGCCAAACCTCCCGTTGCATACCGAGGCGGATCATCGCCATCGTCTCCCGCCAGACGTCAGTCGTCCAGCCCACACGGATGGTGTTCTGAGCAATAAGGCGCATCTTGGGATCACTAACAATGTCTGGATCCTCGGCGGGACAAATCGGCGTCAATGGATTCGGGATATTGCAATAATTAGTGCGCTCATTCAGCCCTGACACGTCGGCGATCCAGGCGTGGTCGATCGCGCCCTCGCTCGTCTCTCCGCGGTAACTGAGCAGGGCGACGAAGTCGTCGTGCGTCACGCCAGCTATATCCATGGTCGCGGTTGCCGGATGGCGGAACGTCTCCGGGAGCGAGTTCGCGGACGACCGCCAGGTTCCGGTTGCGCACCATGAAAACCTTGGCGTCGTAAACCAACCGGATCGTAGCGCCGGTGTCGGCCTTGATGTGCATGCCGCTGTCCAGAATGATCGGACGGTCAATGTAATAGGCTCCTCGGATGCCGGGAAATAGACGCCGCCGGTCTCGGCCAGCGCGGCATTGATCGCATCCGACCAGATGGCGATGTTCCGTCCGAACTGCTGCCGCCGGACGAACTTCGACGCGTAGTTGGTGACCGGCGCGTATTCGAGTTTCTTGTTTTGCCGGTCGAGACGTTGTTCCATGGCTCCAAGAGTCTGAGTGATTTCGTGCTTTAGCATAATTCTTTGTTTTCTGTGTTGTTGTTTGTTTTCAGATTCCGTGAGGGCTTTTCAGACCTAAACTTATTTGTTAGTTCTTTGCTTTTGTTGGTGCTCCGTAAAAACCATTCTCTCCAAGATGCCCGTTCGACCAATTCCCGTGACATGGGATCTTGCCCATGCGTAACAAATCCAGTAAGACATGGGCAGGATGCCCATGCCACGGTATGGTTTCTACGCAGCATTTTATTTGCGCTATGCGGGGCATAGAACGATCCGTTCACCGGCTCCGGTGGCCCGGGAAAGCGCGGCGCCGGTGCGATGCGCGCCGTTTTCGGTCCAGGCGTCGCCCAGCCCGTGGAGGAGGTCGATCCGGGTGCCTTTGAAGGGGGAAATCCCCGCAAGCGCCGAGTGGTGCCGGTGGCTCTTCTCATCAAGATCCTGGCCGTCCCATATGGCCATATGCCATGTGGCGTGTTTCAGCGGGGTTCCACGGGTTGGGGGCATCGATCGTGCTGTAGGGCGGCAGCTGGTCCTCAACCGGTTGCCAGCGCGAGCAGGCGCTCGCTTTTCCAGGAATACGCGAACGTGAGACCGGGATCGGCGGGCAGCGATTGATGGAAGCCGCCGCACGATTTCTCATCCCAGCGCGAAGGCTCGGCGACCCCGTCTTTGATGTGTTTTGTGTTGGGTAGCTATAAGAGGTCGTTGTGAAAGCTGTTTTGTTTAGAATCGAGTTGCCATCTGCCAGGCCTAAGAAAACCGCTTGTCGATTTCCTTGCAGGCAAGTTCGACCGCCCTGCGCACCTTGTTCAGGTTTCCATGAACCGTGTAAACATCCCGGACGATGATCTCTGTGAAGACACCGCGGGTGGCATCCAGCGTCTCGCCGATATGGGCCGACCACGCATCCTCCTTGAGCGACACATCTACTCCCAGAAAATTCGGATCGGGCTTGCGGGAAAACACGATATCGCTGCCTCGCAACGCCTCCCCCATAAACTGCTGGTCGGTCCAGCGGTTGATGGAAACTTTCTTGAGGTGAGGCATTTGCCGAATGTCCTCCCAAAACGGATGCGCCGGTTCACAGCAGCCATAATAGAGCAGCCCGAACGGCTCGCAAACCGTCCGGTAATACGGGGCGCAAAATTCCCGGAATTGCTCCGGGGAAATTCCCACGGTTTCCTGGCTGTTGCTCGCGCCCCACATGTCACTAAGCTGCGCGGAGCCACTGGCGGCGAGGCGGGTCGTAAAGTTATAGCTGGAACCGAAGCTCGTCTGGTTCTCATTGTTGACGGACAGCAACCCCTCGGCTTCGACCCACCGCATGATGCTGAGAACATTATCGCGCAGATACGCCATCAACTGGTGCACGGCGTCCGGCGTGTCATACAGTGCCATGAAAAATGGCTCCATCCCCATTAATTGGATCACCTTTTGGGTCAGCATCGTATTCCCATAAGTGCCGCCCCGAATTCGCACCGGAAGCAAATCGCCAAAAAGGTCGTCCAAAAATGCTCTCCACGCGAAGGTTCGTTCCCGATCAACCCG
The DNA here is from genome assembly GCA_037128135.1 of Verrucomicrobiia bacterium. Lineage (GTDB taxonomy): Bacteria > Verrucomicrobiota > Verrucomicrobiia > Chthoniobacterales > Terrimicrobiaceae > QYQL01. The sequence goes on along the minus strand of JBAXXD010000034.1, from coordinate 20,078 downwards.
ACAAGTCGGCGGCTTGAGCAAGTGGATGTCACGTTCCAAGTCCGTAATGGGATGAATGTAATGACACCCCGTCTCCCTGCCTTCCGCATCTTTGGCAACCTCTTGCCCGATCTTGATGTTTGGGCCGAATTGATCAATGTCGATAAACCAAGCGATGTCGAAGGTATCCGGCATCACCTTGTCATCATTAATCAGTTCATAATTGCGGATGTTTTCGAGCAGCCGCCGCTCGATCTCCCGGCCCGTCTTTGACGTGCAGTGGAAGACGCTCTCCGGCAGGAAATCGCCGGCGAATGTCCAAGTCTCGATCACCACCGGAGGACGCCCGCCCATCCGCCCGTCGTTCAGGTCAAACCACATCTGTTTGCGTTGCCGCATGACATCCGATGCGGCATAGTCGGACTGCTTTTGAGCCAACCCGCGAAGGTAACCGCGTTCTTCCGCTGACACCTGCCAGTTCATTTCGTTATCCATGCAAGACATCCTCGGTTATTCCACGTTCCACAACAATGGAGAAAACGGCCAAAATGATGGACAATCCTGCTTTTTCGAATTATCTTCACACATTCTATGTTTGGAAAATACCTCCAGCTCGTCTCATCCGGGCACTATGTCAAGATTCCACACCATGAGATCACACGGAACAAACCAATGGATTTCCTGATTATCTGGGTTCTCAGCGGGCATGGATTTGCCGAGACCGAAGGGCTCCGTGTTGAAGCCGCCCCGGGCCATCTCCTCACGTTCATGCCAGGCAAGCCTCAGAGCTACGGGACCGACCCACAGGATCCCTGGGACATCCTTTGGCTACATCTTCAAGGTCGATTGGCAGAAGGGTTTCTTGAGCAGATCCGCAGCTTCGGCGGCGCGTGCTTGGAATTCGGATTTAACGCCGATCTGTATGACCGCTGGGTGGGCCTGGTCGCCGCGCAGAGCATCGGAGGATCGGGCAGCGAGATGTATGGGAACACCTCACTTTGCGGTTTGCTGGGACTCATCCTCAGCCGGCTCGAACGCAAGGCGCACAGCTCACCGGTGACCGGGAGCGGTTCTTTGGATGTCCAGCGCCTGCAGATCTACATCCACCACCATCTTGCCGATCCCCTCACCACGGAAACCCTCGCAAGCCAAGCCCATCTTTCCTCCTCCCATTTCACCCGGCTCTTTAAACAATGCCTGGGGTTGAGTCCCATGAGCTGCGTCATCCAGAAACGAATCGCCCTGGCCTGCGCGCTGCTGACCGAGACACGCATGACGCTCGGCGAAATCGGCCTCCGTGTCGGCTACGAGGATCCTTACTATTTTTCGCGTCTTTTTAAGAAACAGACCGGGGTCTGCCCTACACAATACCGCCTGAATAGACCGGCTCCCCGGCATTAAGCTGCAATATCTCACCGTGATCGGGTTAGGCTTCAGCACAAGGAAATTGACAGCAAGAGTAAAGAATTGACAAAAAGGCGAAGGCCTGCAAAGCCTTCACGAAATCAAACACGGAGAAGATGAAACAAACTGCACGGGCTTTATTAGGACTAATAGTATCCATGCCGCTTCTGGGATATGCGACTGACATCCCTTTGCTGACGGCGCCCCCCGCGCCGTTTGCTGCCGGGGAACCGGCCAAGGCCACCCCGGAGCCCCGCGGGCTTAGCGCGCCCAAGGACGGCAAGACCGCCGACAGTTTCCTCGGCATCGACTTCTGGAAACACGACCGCCTCCACGTCCCGAACTTCGCCGGCTCCCGCAACCTGCTCCAGAACCCCTCCTTCGAGGAGGACCTCCGCTACTACAAGGATTTCGGGTGGGCCACGTATCCCGGCGTCGACCGCGACGTCTACACCATTGACGACAAAGTCGCTTTCTCCGGCAAGCGCAGTTTGAAGGTGAAGGCTTGGAAGGACTGCAAAGATCCCTCGGTGCTGGCCACCTTCGCGATTCCGGCAGTCCCGGGCAAGAAATACACCTTCAGCTTTTACGCCAAGGCCGATTCCCCCAAACTGCTGCTGAAGGGCCGGATAGTCACCGGTGCCTGGGGCACCTTCCCGGGCTTTCCCAGCTTTGAGCTCACCAACGACTGGAAACGCTACGAGACGACCTTCACCGCACCCAACGCCACCCTCTGCATGATGTTCAACGTTGCCAACAACGGCGACGCCGACATCGCCACCGCCTGGGTTGACGGCCTGCAACTGGAGGAAGCCGACCAGGCCAGCGCCTACATCGAGCCCCCCGTCGCCGCCACGCTGCTGACCTCGAAGGAAGGCAATTTCCTCTCCTCGTCCGACCCCGTGAACGCCCGCATCCGCATCAACGCCGCGCCCAACACCAAAGGCACTCTGGCCTGCGAGATCACCGACTTCTTCTATGCTAAACCCTACGCCGGCACCTTCGAGTTCACCACCGGAGCCGATGGCGAGGCCGTCGTCAAGCTGCCGCTGGAGGGCAAGTTCGGCCGGGGCGTTTTCTCCGTCCGGACGGATGTAAAAATGGCGGACGCGGCGACGTTCACCGAGTTCCACCGCGTCTCCGTGATCGACCCGGCCCCGGCCAGTTGTCCTAACAAGAGCATTTTCGGCGCGGACATGGATCTGACGAGCCGTTCCGACTTCCAAGCCGCCCGTTTTTCCTACTTGGGCATCGGCTCCTGCTGCTACACCTCCAAAGAGGCGGTTGACAAGGTGTCGGTCCGCCATGGCATCCTCAACAGCGGCTGCGGCACCTCCGACTACGGACCGGGAGCCTTTTCCGCCTGCGTGGTGAAAGACCGCCCAGCCCTCCCCGGACGCCTCGAGAAGGAGCCCTACAGCGACAGCCTCCGCGACGACGTACGGCGGATCTCTTATGAGATGGCCAAGGCCTACCCGTGGATACGCACATGGTTCCTGCAAGCCGAATCCAACTGCCGCAAGTTCAAATGCGAGGTTGACGGCGACTACGCGGGCTACACCAAACTGATCCTCGCCGCCCGCGAGGGCGTGTTAAAGGCCGACCCGACCTTGAAGTTCATGTTCGAGGGCGGCCCCTCCAACATGTCCCCCGGCGGCGGCATCGAATCCTACGACAAGTGGCTGACGGCCGCTGGGGAAGTCGCCCCGGGCGTCCGCTTCGACGCCTTCGCCATCCACCCCTACCGTCCCACGCCGGAAAACCCCGACCTCGACGTCGACGCTGACACCTACCTAAAAATGCTGGCGCGCCATGGCTACAAAACCGAGCCGGTCTATTGGAACGAAGGCAGCTACCACTGCCCCTGGGTCGTCCCGGAATGGGGTTTGAATCTGGGCTTCTGCGACCAGTATCGCTGCGGCTGGTTCAGTTATCACATGGGCTGGGCCGAGCGCATCAGTGCCGCCTGGAACGCCCGCTGCTGGCTCGCCGCCTTGAAGTATTCCGACCGGGTGCGGCAACTGGTCTCCTGGGCCTACCACGGCTTCGTCTTCCTCGACGCCGACGGCACCGTCTCCGCCTTGGCCAAAGCCCCGAACACCCTCTGCCGCCTGCTCGGCGACGCCAAGTTCAAAAAAGACATCCGCTTCGCCGTCGGCTGCCGGGCCTACGTCTTCGAAGACGCCCAGGGTCGCCCCGTCGCCGCGCTCTGGAGCCACATTCCAGACGTTGACCGCGGCTTGGAGCGCAGCCCCGTGGCCAAGATGCGCTTCGAAGGCCCCTCCCCCGAGTTCATCAATTTCATGGAGAATCAAGTCTCGCCCCCCCGCTCCGAGGACGGCGCCTTCGAGTTGCCCGTCACCCCCTTCCCGTTCTTCGTCCGCGGCAAGCCGGGGACGCTCGACGCCCTCTGCGCCGCGATCGCCAACGCCACCCTCTCCGGCACCAAGGACTTCGCCTTGGCCGTCGATATGAAACTATTGTCGCAGACCGCCGCCGAGCTCTCCTTTCACAACCGGATCAGCCGCCCCTTCAAAGGCGAGGCCCAGGCCGCCGATCAGAAGTTCGCGTTGTCCCTGCCGGAGGGCTCCCAGCAAGCCTTCGCCGTCAACTTGCCCTCCCCCATCCCCTTCGACCGAATCGGGAAAGTGTCGCTGCCGTTGAAAGTCTCCGAGAACGGCGGAGAGAGCGTCGAGAAGGACTTCTCGCTTTACGCCTTCTCCAGTGCTAACGCCACCAACTGGGACGCCGTCCCCTGGATCAAGCTGACCAACCGCAAGCTCTACAACAAAGCCAACGACTCGGGCGCAGGCGACTTCGCCGCCGAGTTTAAGACCCGCTGGGACAAGGATGCCCTCCACCTGCTCGTCAAGGTGGTGGACGACAAGGCCTGCTTCCCCCAGGGCGACAACAGCGGCGGCGACTGGGCTTTCGACAGCCTGCAAATCTATCTGGACACCCTGGGAGACAACGCCAACCGCAAATCCAAGGCGATCTTCGACTTCAACGACTACAGCTACTGCGTCTCCGGCGACGCCGCCACCGGCAAGGCCCGGGTCTGGCGCCAGAACGCCCCCGCAGCGCAAGTCGGCGACGCCCAGGCCAACGCCATGCCCAACACCGTGGTCACCGACATCCCCGCCACCGTGACACCCACCGCCGATGGCTATATCTACGAGATAGCTTTCCCGAAATGGACGGTGTCGCCGTTCCAACTCAAGGCGGGCAGTTTCGGGCGGCTGGCGCTCTACGTCAACGACAACGACGGCGCGGGCCGTGAGGGCGGGCTGGTCAGCACCGTTGACCCCGACTCGGAGCCATACAACAACCCGGAGCAGTGGCCGGGTATTATCTTGATCGGCCCAACGCCTTAACAATTAGGAAGAACACAAAATATGAATACCATGTACAACGTAAAACTAATATCAGCGGTTTCGTGGACGGCGGCCTTGGCCGTCGCTTGCCTGTCCGGATGCAAACGGCGGGAGTCTTCGCCGCCGCCGCCGAACCCGCCGGCGCTTTACGAGGCTGGTAAAATGGAGCGCCTCGCGCCTGTGTTCACGACGGGCGAGTTCACGTATCAGGCATACCAACAGCCCCCGCAGGTCTGTGAGTATGCGGAGTTCGTCGCGGGAAACAAGCAGGTGGCGGTCCGGGTTGTCGGTGATGTCAAGCGCCCGACGGCCGACCAGACTGTTTTTGTCAACGTCAACGGCAAGGAGCTGGTCTCCTTCGCTTGGTGGGGGACGGTCAGCGGTTCCAACGGCGGTTTCGGCTATCCGTTCAAGGACATCAATGGCAACAAGGGAAAACTGTCCATCGACAAGCAACAACAACGGATCTCTTTTCAGAAGCCATACCTGCTGCCGGACGGCAATACCGCCAATTTCTCATATGTCGTGACGGCAAACCAGGACGGGAACATCGAGGTTGCCTGGGATCTCGGGATCACGGCGGAGCAGATCAAGGCGTATGGCAATACCTTTGGCGGCGCGCAGCTTTGGATGGCTTTCAAGAACGGGACGGCATTTTTCGGAGGGAAGAAATACTCCGAGACTTTCCGGGAATGCGAGAAGGCGCATCCGGAATTGAAGCGGGTGCCCGTGTCCGGAGATTTCGAGCTGTGGCCGGATGGCGTCGCCGACGCAGCAGTCAAAGTCTCACTCGGCGGGCGCAGGGGCTCGGTGGAGGGGACGATGTTCCGGATGGATCCGCCGCTCCTTGCCAAGGACAAGGTGACTGTGGACCTGGGCAAGTGCGAGCTCGCCAAGATTTCACCTCCTCCGCCGACCAACGGCATGGACTTTTGGAAGCTCGACGCCCTGCACGTTCCGGATTTCCCGACGCGCAATATCATGCCCAACCCCAGCTTCGAGCAGGGGCTGCGCTACTGGTTCTGGACGGACGGCGGCGCCGCCGATTTCAAGCCCGACCAGTCGGAGATGAAATATGATGTCGTCCCGGGCGGTAAGTTCGGAAAACATGCACTGATCCTGCGGACGATCCAGCCGAACACGGTCCCGCTTAAATCCTTCCCGCTGGCGCTCAAGAGTGGCACCACCTACACCCTGAGCCTTTATGCCAAGGCGCCTGACGCCAAGGAGCCGGTCAATTTCTCGGTCGGGCTCTCCAGCGTTTCAACAGGCGGGAAGTTCACCAGCCCCAAGCAGTATGGGAACTTCCACGGCGACAATTTCAAGCCGGAGGCGCAGTTCAAGGTCGGGAAGGACTGGACGCGCTTCTCCCGGACCTTCGTGGCGGACGGTGCCGGCATCCATCTGCAGATAGGCAGTACTGGCACCGACATCATGATTGACGGCATCCAACTTGAGGAGGGAGATAAAGCGACCGACTTCGTCTGCTCCCCTGTCGAAGGGAACTTCGTGTCCTCCGATCCGGACTGCCAGGTCGCCAAGGGGACGCCCCTCGGTGCTGGCTACCTCCTCAGCGGCGCCCCTGGGACGCAGGGCAAGCTGGATGTCAGCATGAGCAATGCCTACCGCGAGACGGTTTACACCGGTTCCTTCGCCGTGAAACTCGGGCCGGACGGCGAGCAGAAGCTCGAACTGCCGCTCGATCCGAAACGGCTCGACGAGGGGATTTTCGTGGTCCGTGCCGACTTCGCCATCCCCGGTTTCAAACCCTATGTCCAATACGCGCGGTTGACCGTAATGGCGCCGCTCGCCAACACCCACGAGACACGCCGCGTCGTCGGAACCCATATGGCCTACGGCAATATCTCCCGCAGCGAGGCTTACGCCCGGCGGATGATGGAATGGGGCTTCGGTTCGTCGAGTTGGGGCAAGAGCGGCGCCAGCGAGGATTTGCGGCTGAAATACGGTGTCACCAATTTCCTCTACTTATACAATCCTTCCCCGAAGGCCGCGTTCATGAAAGACCTCGCCAATTGGAAGGAAGTGACGCCGGAAATGGAGAAGATCATCGAGGAGGACGCCTATGAGTTCGTGAAAGCGCAGAACCCGAAGGCCGCGTTCTCCTTCGCCCTCCACAATGAGGAAGAGGGTACCGGCCTTCCGAGGAGCGGCAGTTTCGACGAATACTGCAAGGCACAGTATGCCTTCTATAAGGGCGCCAAGCGCGCCAACCCCAACGCCATCGTGACGCCAACGAACGGCACCAGCGGCTACTCCCTCCTCCGCGGTTTTGAGCCCATGGAAGGCTACCTGAAGGCCGCGAACAAGGCCGGATTCAAGTATGACGCAGTGTCGGTGCACCCTTACTGGGACATCGACAAAGGCACCTTGAGCGCCAATGACCTCGACGAGGAGACGGCGCGCCTGGTCGAACAGATGAAACGCAACGGCTACCCCGACTCCACCCCGATCTTCTTCACGGAGATGTTTAACGTCCCCTGGGTGAGGATCCCGGAATGGGGTGCGGGCGACTGGGCCGACAGCTACCGCAAGGGCGGCACGCCGACCTACGCCCTCGGGAACCGCGAGTTCATCCAGGCTGCCAGCGCCGCCAGACTCTGGATCATCTGCCTGAAATATTGGCCCAAAGTCCAGTCCACCAACGTTTGGCTCAGTCCGCAAATCGACCTGAACCTGACGCCGATCCTGCTGTGCAAGGCGGCCAACACTATCGGACACTTGATGCCGTGGGTTAAATACTACGCCGACGCCCGCCCGGCGCGCGGGATCCGCGGTTACGTCTTCGAACTGAAGGACGGGACAGCCATAGCCCCGGTCTGGTGCATTAACAACGACGTCGAGAATGGTCTCAAGACCGGACCGATTCTCGATGTCACCTTCGGGCAAAAGGTGGAGGTTTACGACCTGATGGGCGCTCGGCGCTCACTCCGGCCCGAGCCGAACGGCGTCACTCATATCCCTCTCACACCGGCACCTCTCTTCATCAAGGCGAAAGATGTCGCCGCCCTGGCTAAAGCCCTGCAAAGCGCCACGACCGACGATGCCGGCTCCTCCCTCGCCGTCTCCATGGGCCCGGCCCTGGACGGCAATGTTGTCGCGCTGGTCAAGAACCTCACCGGAAAAGAACAGAAGGGGACGCTCGCCATTGAGAAGACGAAGATTGACTATGACATCGCCCCCGCCGCGGAGAAGCAGATCTCCATTCCTGGCGCCAACCAAGGTTGCGAGTTCGGGAAGATGTATCGCTGGAACAACGACTTCACAATCCGGCCCGCCAAGGGCCCGCTCTTTGAAAGCCAGTGGGAAATGGATTATTTCTTCGTCCCGAAATGCGACGGCATGCCGGATTGGGGCAAGATCCCCGCGATCCCCATGCACAACCGCCACGTCGGTAAGGATATCAAGGCAGGCTACAAAGGCGACTTGGAGGCGACGTTCAAAGTCGCCTGGGACAAGGAGAACCTCTACCTGCATGTCGAGGCCGAGGATGACCAATTCCTGACGTTCCCGGAGAAATGGGAAAAAGGCGGCGCCGAAACCCAACTCTGGGAGCATGACGGCAGCCTGGAAGTCTATTTCGACTGTGGCGCGAACGGGAGGTCCAACCTCTCCAAGACCTATGACAACGACGATTACCGCTACGACTTCTCGCTCGGGAAGGACGGCCAATCCGGCCCGGGAATGGTCAACCGCTATCGCGAGGTGAACTGGCAGCTTGCCGGCGGCGCCAACATGCCGACCAAGGAACAGGCCGCCAAGGGGATCAACTGCGATTTCCAGCGCACGGAGAAAGGCTATAGCTACACGATCGTGCTCGCACAGAAATACATCGATCCGATCGTGCTGCGCCAAGGCTTCGTGGCGGGCTTCGCCCTCTACCTCCACGACAAGGACATCCAGGACGGCAAGGTCGTCTGGAAGGGGCTCGACACCGCCACCGAGCCGGGCAGCCACTGCGACTACAAACCGCATCTCTGGCCGCTGATGATGCTGTCGGAAAAATCGGTTGAATAGCGGAGAGGTTCAAGGAACAAGGGTTATGGAAATGAACAGCGGATTTACTGTTAAGGCGGAAGAACGGCAAGGGCTCGGCAGATGGATCGCCAGCCTCGGGCTTGGCGGCACGGACAAGACGGAAATTGGTGTCGTCTCCGTGCAACAGGGGTATGGCAGTCTGGGGGCGGGGCGTTCGATCATTAACACGCCACTCTGCCTGGCCGGAAAAACTTACGGCTGGGGTTTGGGAACCCATGCCGACAGCGAAGTTGTATTGCGCTGCATCAAACCGGTGAAAACCTTCCGCGTGGAAGTGGGAGTCGATCGTAACAAGGACAGCATCAACGGCCGTGCGGAAATGATGTTCTCTGTCTGGGCACAGGGCCGATGCATCAGCCAGAGTCAGTATTTGAACGTCGAATCCCAGCCGGAGACCCTGACGGTCGAGATGCACAATGCCACGGAGTTCACCCTCAAGGTCAAAGCCAGGGACACTTTTCAATACGCGCATGCCGCCTGGGCGGAACCGGAAGCCACCACGGCTGACGGCGAAACGCTCCGGATCGGCACTCCGGAAATGGCTTCCATCGCCAATTCCCTGCCGCTGTCGTTCAAATATAACGGCATGGATTCGGAACAATGGCTGCGGAAATGGGGCGTCAAACACACGCAATCCGCAGGGCAGGATTACACCACTCATCGGTTCACCTGCAACGATCAGGATACCGGGCTGGAATGTTCAGTCGAATTGCAGGAATATGCCAATTCTCCTGCCTGCCTCTGGAATGTTCGTTTCACCAACACGGGCAAAACCGCGACCCCGATTCTGGAGCGGGTGAAAACGCTTGATCTGAACTGGCCATGCATTGGGGAAAAAAGCCTCTACCGCGCGCGAGGTGCCGGTGCTGCCGGTGGCTCAGGAGGCGAACGATTCCGCAACAACTTCATGATGGCGCAGGATGACTTGAAAAACCCAATCGTCATGGGGGGGGTCGGTGGAAGACCGTCAGTGGACTGGCTGCCTTATTTCAACTTCCAAGGCGAGAACCATGGCTTGATGTTTGGAATAGGATGGACCGGGCAGTGGCACGCCGAGGTCAGTTCCGTATTGGACGGAGTCCATTTTCAGGCCGGGATGGAAGTCATCCACACCATTCTGGAGCCCGGTGAATCAATCCGGCAACCGGCCATTCTGATGATTTACTGGCAGGGCGATGATGCGATTCGCGGACATAATCTGCTGCGGCATTTCATCCGGGAAAACCTGGCGCCGCGCGACGAAAGCGGCAAATCCATCCAGGCGCCCTCCTGTAACCTGACTTGGGGCGGCATGATCGCCGCCAACCATCTTGCGCGCATCAAGAATCTCGACGCGGAAAAAATCCCTCTCGATTACTACTGGATCGATGCCGGCTGGTATGGCAAGGCCGGTCCGAACGCCAGCGAATTTACCCCCGAGTGGGCTTCTCAGGCTGGCGACTGGAGCATCAATCGAGACACCTTTCCGCACGGGTTCAAGGAGATCAGCGCGGCCGCGCAGGCGACCGGCAGGAAGTTCCTGCTGTGGGTTGAACCGGAACGCGCGATTTGCGGCAGGCCGATTACCTTGGAACATCCCGAGTGGTTCCTCGGAGTCAAGACACCCGGCAACAACCTGCTGCTCAATCTGGGCAACCCGGAAGCGAGGCGCTGGTGTACGGAACTGATCGCCGGGTTGATCGCCGAACAGGGGCTCGACTGCTATCGCCAGGACTTCAATATCGATCCGTTGCCGTTCTGGCAGGTCAATGACAAGCCGGACCGCATCGGCATCAGCGAAATCCGCTACGTCGAAGGCCTCTACACCTTCCTCGGCCGACTGCGGCAGCGCTTTCCCAACCTGCTGATAGACAACTGCGCCAGTGGGGGCCTCCGGCTCGACTTCGAGATGATGCGCTACAGTATTCCGCTCTGGGCTAGCGACATGCAATGCTTCCCCGACTACGTCACCGAACGCAATCAGCAGCAGGTACAGGGTCTCGCCTGCTGGCTGCCGCAATTTGCCTTCGGCACTCAGAATCATGCCGGCGACACCTACCACTTTCGCAGCACGCTGGCTGCCGGAATCAACGTCCATCTGTTCTCCTACGAAGACTGTCCGATCGCGGCGGACTATCCCTATCCGTGGCTGCGCGAGCGCCTGGCGGAGTATCACCGGGCCAAAGGGTATTTTACGGGTGATTTCTACCCGCTGTTCGAGCAGACCGATTCCATGAAGTCCTGGGCGGCCTATCAGTTCCACCGCCCCGACTTGAACGCGGGAATGCTTCTGGCGTTTCGCAAACAAGACAGCCCGATCGAAAAAGTCCGCTTCCATTTGCATGGCCTCACCTCAACGACATCATACGAGCTGGAAGATGCCGACAGCAAGGAAGTCATAACAGTTGCCGGACGGGAACTCTTGGAAAAAGGTCTCCCTATTGAGATTGCGGAGAGACGAGGCAGCCGGTTGTTTTTCTTGCGGGCGTGCGGTCGGGGAAACTAAATAATCACGCGTCGTGAAATCCGGAGAAGAGAACATAACGAATTAACAAAAAAGTAAAGGGCTGAAAGCCTTCACGGATTCAAGCGAGGAGCAAATAATTAACTAACAAACGAGCTTTGCAAAAGGCTCAAACGACAAAGGAAATGGAATATGAGCGACAAGAATCTCGCACTTGAGACAGCATTTTTGAGGATCGAGCTTGACGGGAAAGGCGAGATCGTGGTTCTCCGCAGCAAAGCGGATGGGTTGGAATACCTGCCGGTCGGGCAATGCGCGCCATTGCTTAGCGTCCGCTGCGGCGGGGTGTTCGAGCGGCCTTCCCGGCTCGAACAAAATGGCGACATCCTCAAACTGTCGTTCGCATGGAACCAGGTGGAGGCGGAAATTAAAGCCGTTGCCAATGCCGACTACCTTTCGTTCGAAGTGGTTAAGATCAGCAATCACGACAAGGTGGAGCTGATCCTCTGGGGACCGTATCCCACGATCATCAAAGAGACCATCGGAGATTTGGTTGGGGTAGTTCGCGACCAGCGTTTTGCCATCGGCATCCAGTCGCTCAACATGAAAACCCTGGGGGGGTATCCCGCCAATGAGAACGACCGAAACCACGACCAAGACTGGCGTTGCGACTTTGACAAGAAACTCCTGATGGCTTCCCCCTGGGTTGATACGATCAGGGCCGATGTCATTACGGGAAATTCTTTTTTATTGCGCGGGGGAACCGCCGAGGAACGGGATTTTGGGAGCATCCTCCAGTGTTTCTGCCGCAACCGCGACAAGGAGAGGATTGTCGACGCTTATACGGTTGTTGGCAAGAACCCAGACCAGGAGAGCTTCGTTGACTGCTTTACGGACGTTGGCACGAACCCGGACGTTGGCGGCAAGAACCCATCGGTTGCCCCGGCGTTTCATGACGGCGGGGTCGTCGGATCAAAAATTGCCCTCTTTGGCTGTCCCACGGACGAGGCGCTGCCGATCATCGGGCGGATCGAACTGGCCGAGGGCCTGCCGCATCCGATGATCGACGGGGAATGGGCCAGAACCTCGCGCCGGGCGAACGAGTCCTACGTCAGCATTCGAAACTTCTGTGATTACAGCTTCGAAGAGAGCTTGGAACTCACTGAAAAAATGGGACTGAAGCTCGTGTATTTCAAGGGTTTGTTTGAAACATGGGGGCATTTTATCCTCGAAAGGGAATTTTTCCCCGAAAACTGGAAGAGCCTGAAACAATTGGTTGACACCGCCAGGGTGCGCGGAATCGACGTCGGCGCTCATAATCTGTCGAACTTCATCACGCCCAACGACGCCTATGTCACCCCAGTGCCCGACAAACGCCTGGCGAAAGTCGGCTCCAGCGTCCTGACAGCGGACATCTCCGCGGAGGCGACGGAGATACCCATCGCCGCGCCGCACTTCTTCAACCAGACGGTAAACAATCTTTTCCATGCGGCGGTGATCGGCGACGAGATCGTCCGCTACCAGGAAATCTCGACGGCGGCCCCCTGGAAATTGACCGGCTGCTCACGCGGAGCTTTTGGCACCAGGGCCGCGGCACACGCCAAGGGCGAGACCATCGGGAAATTGATTGACCACGGGTATTGGACGTTCTTAGGCGACGCCGGCCTCAACGATGAGATCGCAAAAACTCTCGCGCACTTCTGCAACGAGACCGGGATGAAGCGTATAGCCTTCGACGGTATCGAGGGGGTCGGTGCCTCGGGGATGGGCGAATATTCCCTGAACCGGATGGTCAACATCTGGTATGAGAATTTGAAGCCGGAGTCGAAAGGGACAATCCATAGCGAGTCCAGCGTCCCGACCCATTTCAACTGGCATGCGCAAACCAATTGTAACTGGGGCGAGCCATGGTATGCCGGATTCCGCGAGAGCCAGCTCTACTTGCGGCTGCTGAACCAGGATTTTTTTCGGCGCAACTATATTCCCTGCATGTTGGGATCGTTCCGGGTTAACATTGACGCGAGTGTCGAGGATGCCGAATGGGTGGGCGCCCGTGCCGCCGGACATGACGCCGGTTTCGATATCGCATTTTTGGGCCAGGAAACTCCGGATTGGGGCTCCGTGCGCCGAAACTTCGCCAAGGATGAGATATTGGAGGCCATAAAAAACTGGGAGGCCGCAAGAATGGCCGGCGCCTTTTCCACCGAACAGAAACAGCTCATGCGCCGTATGGATCACGAGTTCCATATCGAGTCCGCCGGGAAAGAGAAATGGCGGCTGTTCCCCTTCAAAGCCGCCCGGGCGCAGATTGACCGGCTGCCTGGTGCGGAGTTGCGTGCCGACTTCGAGTTTGACAATCCTTATCAGGCCCAGTCGCCGCTGCTCTCCGTGATGCTGTTTCCCGATGGGAGTTGGCCGTTGGTCGAGCGGTTCACGATTGCGGTGAACGGCGGCGAACCGTTCGAGATCCCGGTGAAATTGGAGCCGTTCCAGACTTTGAAGCTGAACTCGGAAGGCGAGTTGCGGATCTACTCCAGGACCTGGGAATTGTGCAAGACCCTCAAGTTGACACGGCCAATCCCCGTCCTGGCACAGGGGAAGAACCGGATCGCGGTCGATTCACAGATGACCCGCGGCGGTAAAGCCGCTCTTCGAATTGAGGTCAAAACCGCCGGCGAGCCGGAACTCGCAGTCGCCAAGGCCGTTGAGGGTGGACGCGGGTAAATTATCATCACAAGAATCGCTTTTTTCATCACGGATAAAAGAGTATTTATGTTAGAATCATTAAGTACATTACGCCGGGCGAAGACTTCGCGTTGTTCCTCCTGGGATCGCAGTGGAAGAAACGCCGATGCTTGGCGCATCGCCGCCGGAGAAACCCGTGTCCTGGCCGATATCAAGGGGCCCGGCTGCATCACCCACATCTGGATGACGCAAGGCGGGAACTACCGCGAATGCCTTGTGAAGATCACGTTTGACAACGCGCCTGCGCCATCGGTTCTGGTTCCGCTCGGCGACTTCTTCGGCCTCGGCCATGGCATCGTCAACAGCTACCAGTCGCTGCTCTTCAGCGCCTCGGCCAACACCCACAACGTCTTCAACGGCGGCTGCGCGTTGAACTGCTATGCGCCCATGCCTTTCCGGGAACGCGCCGTCGTCGAGTTGGTTAATGAAACCGACGCGGAGCATAATCAGTATTTTTATGTTGATTACGAGACCTACGATTCCGCGCCAGGCGACGGCATGGGTTATTTCCACGCGGAATTCCGCCGGGAGAACCCCTTCGGCGGCTGGGGCCATGAAATCAACACCAACACGCCGGAATGTAACATCGTGAACACGGAGCGCCTGGCCTGGGACAACAATTACGTCATCCTGGAAACCAAAGGGCGCGGACACTATATCGGCTGCAACCTCAGTGTCACCAATTTGCAAGGCACCTGGTGGGGCGAAGGCGACGACATGATCTGGGTTGACGGCTACAAATGGCCGCCGGACCTCCATGGAACCGGTAGCGAAGATTATCTCAACCAAGCGTGGGGAATGCAGTCGAACGCCTTCTTGCGGAATGGCTCGTCGATCTTCGAAAACCATACAAAAGTCATGGCGAAAGGCTCGTCGTTGATTCCCGGCGTGCATAGCAGCGCCGGCGGCTACCAGACAAGCTATGTGCATCATCTGGAAAATCCGGTCCATTTCACCAAGGAGATCAAAGTCACCATCGAGCATGGACACGGCAATCACCTGAGGAACGAGATGTCCAGCGTGGCCTATTGGTATGCGGACAAGCCCTATGCGGCGTGTCCTATCCCGCCGCTTGTGAAGCGTCTGCCCATCCTGCGTGACGCGGACGGAAACTGGATTACCGACGACAAACGCCAGACCTGTTCCCGCGAGATCATCCTGAACGAGGAAATGAAGTCGCTCAAGGCGCAATGGGCGGCCAAGATATGCAAGTTCGAGGAGGATTTCGAACCCGTTCCGCTCGCCGGCTGGGAATGGGCCGGCCCGTTCAATGTCAAAACAAGCAGTGCGCCAGACCTCACGAGCGTTTTCAAGCCCGAGGAAGGTCTCGCCGAGAACAGGCGAGCCTTTTCTGAACCGGGACTTTGGAAGCCTTGCGGCGAAATGGAGGATGGCATCATCGACTTCGCCAAGTGGAATGGCTCCTTAAAACCTTGCATCTGCTATGCCCGCCTGAAGCTGGAAAGCAATGGTGATGCCGCTGTGCCGATGGGCTTGCGGTTGGACTACTTCGCGAGACTTTGGCTCAATGGCAAAGAGATCGAATTGAAGCGCGTCAGCGGGCTTCCCTCGGCCCCGATTCGTTTCACCGCCAACTTGAAGGACGGCGAGAATGAAATACTCGTCAAAGTCCACCCGGGAAGCCTTGGCCATGCCTTCGCCTTGAACCTTGGAAAGAACAGGCGGGGTCACGTTTCTGAAGAATTAACAAAAAAATGAAAAAAACGACAATTCAAGATGACAAGACCGCCCCGGTGAACCCTCTCTATGACTGGCTGTGGCGGCCATACGGGCGGATGTTCAACAACCTCTCGATGACCAACAGCAAGGAAGGCCTCCGCGAAGTCTCCGAGATCACCGGCGAGGCGCTGATGGATGTCGCCGCCGCAGCCGGCGCGAAGGTGGCGATCTTCGACGCCAGGAACCAGAGTTATGCCTTTCATGACAGCCCGTTCGCCCTCAAGCATCCCGGGCTCGGCAGCCGCGACCTCGTCGCCGAGATGATCGTGGCCGCGCGAAAGCGCGGCATGGTTTACGTGCCCTACATTCCCATCGACTGCGATCTCAATGCGTGGAAGGAACACCCCGACTGGCGCCGGGTGGAGGCTGACGGCTCACCCAATCCCGACATCCACATGCCACGGCTCTGCCCCAGCGGGCCATACCGGAAGTATCTCGTCGATTATCTGTGCGACCTCGCCACCCGGTACGAGATCGGCGGATTCTGGTTCGACGGTCTGGGCGTGCCGGCCGAATGTTATTGCCGCTACTGTCGCGACGGCTTCCGTGCCGCGACAGGGCTGGAGGCCCCGGCCTCCAAGACGAAATCTCCCAAGGACTGGGAAATCTGGCTCGCCTACAAACACCAGGAGACGGATAAGTATCTCGGCGAAATCATCGATGCGGCCCGCGCCATCCATCCCGGATTTCCCGTCTGCACCGCGTGGGAGGCGGGCACCAGCATCGCCAGCCAGAATTGGATCGAGGCCAATTGGGCATGGCCGACTGCCTTCCTCCAATTGGTTCGGACCGACAGCGGCAGGCCGGGTGAATACTACATTCCCGCCTTCCAATATGTCCCCGGCCTCCCTCTCTCCCTGACGACCCAGGCGCTGCGCGACAAGGCCATGACCTCCATCGCCTGCGGCTGCATGCCCACCTTCACGCTCACCAGTCCGCCCGACAGGCTGAACACCGTCACACAGGAGTTGGCGGAACGCGCCGAATGGCTCATTGACGCCGAGCCGGTGCCTTATGCCGGCGTGGTCCACTCCGTGCGCTCCGAGCAGCTCTGCTACGAGAACAATCTTCAGGACGATCGGGTCTATGCATTCTACGGTGCCGTAAAGTCGTTATTGGAGGAGAAGATCCCAGAAACCTGCCTCTCCGACCGCAACTTGGATCACGACGATTTGGCCCGATACAAGGTGATCGTCCTTCCGGACACCGGCATCATCGCGCCGAAGACCGCCGAACGTCTCCGCGCTTACGTGGAAAACGGCGGCGGACTGGTCGCCGGCTTCCGGACCAGCCTCTTCGACCAGAAGGGCATCGCCCAAGACGACTTCTCGCTCGCCGATCTCCTTGGCGTCCACTTCGTCGGCAAGATGGACAGGGAAACCCAGATTCTGCCCTGGGGCCACAATTTCATCGAAGGAACCGATATCCCCCAATCGGCGAAGATGAAGTTCCTGCGGCTCGGGCAGCACCCGATCGTTGACGACCCGGTGATTCGCGGCAGCAAGATGGTGGAGGTGATCGACGCCTACCGCCGGGGAAGACCCGAGAACTTCGACCTCGCCCTGCCCTCCGAGGCGCTCGCCTCGGCCAAGAATCTGCAGTTGTGCGACCTTTACAAACCGGAAGATATCAATCCCTTCGACATCCTCAGAGTGCGGGCGGAAGCCGACACCGAGGCCGTGGTGTGGGAACAAGAGCAGACTCCCGGGACGCGCTGGCCGGTCATGAGCGTCCGGCGCGTGGGCAAGGGACGGGTGGTTTACTGTGCCGCCAACCTCTGCTTCCAGTATAGCAGCCACTGGACCTGGCCCTTCGTTCGGCGACTCTTCACCAACGCCGTGCGCTGGGCGGCCGGCGACAACCCGCCACCCTTCGAGGTGGACGGCCTCCTTCAGGTTCAAGCCACGCTTTTCCGTCAAGGGAAACGCCTCGTGCTGCATCTGCTGAACGCCCCAGGCCCGCAAGGCTATCCGCCCAACACCATCCGCTGGTGGGAATATTACACGCCGTCCGGGCGTCAGCCCGAAGACATCGCACCGGCCATCGATACCCGGGTCAGGCTCCGTGGCACGTTCGCCAAGATCTACCTCGCCCCCGGACGCCAGGAACTCCCGACCACCGTCGCCAACGGCTTCACCGAAGTCGTCGTGCCGCGACTCGACACCCATCTGATGGTGGTCGCCGAGTGAGGGTTCGTCAACTGAACCAATAACAGTCATTCGGGCAGACTCCAGAACGTCGGATGGAATCTCGAAGCTCAATGGGAAATGGAAAAAGTCGGGCGGGAGAGAGCCCGTCCCTCGAGGAAAATATAGAGAAACGGGCGTCTCCGCAGCGACGGAAGAATATCCAACAAGGATTTTCCAACGCCCAAGGCCGGAATCGCGAACTCCGTCCCTTCTTCCGTTGGGATCCCTCCCCCTGGGTGCTTTTCGGAGCGCGCCCATCTTGGGTGCTTTTTCCGGCATCCTGCCGGGAAATTGACTCGGAGGGAAATCGGTCTGCCGGGAAATTGATCCGGGGAAAATTGGCCCGGCAGGATGCCGGGCCATGCACGCAGGATGCGTGCGCTCCGGGGTGCTCCGTCGGGCGCCTTTTTTCTGCGGGTGCGGTTTTTCTTTGTTTACTTCGCGGCGCTGGTGATTTAGAAAGCAACTCTCTTTATATGTGTTTCTCCCGTTTCTCCCGTTTCTTGCTTGCGCTCGTTGCTGCCGGGTTGATGGGCTTTCCCCTGTCGGCCCGTTCGCAGCAGGTACCGTTGAACAGCGAGATCGTGATTAAAAAGATCGAGCCGACATTCGTGGAATCGCCGAAGATCGCATCGGTCGGCGATTCGAAACCCACCCCGGGTCCGCAACCGAAGTGGCTCGAGATCGAAGTCGTGTTTGACCGGAATGCGAAAGTCCCGAAGTTCGCCGACGAACTGACGTTCAACTACTACATTCTCCTGAAAAATGACAGCGGGCTGAGCGACGACGGCAAGCCAAACGGAAAGGCGACCCTCCTGACCGGCGCGGTGACGCATGTGCATACGCCGCAGGAGAAAGGCCTCCACGCGGTCGCCTTCGTGAGCCCGCGGACGCTCGCCAAACTTTTTGATGGCAAAGTTCCGGCGACCTTGCCGCTGGCGCTGATTGACTGTGGTGTGACAGTTTCCGGCAAAGAGGGGCTTCTGGCGATTTCCAGCTTCAAGACAAAGGACATCAAAGGAGACAAGGGCTGGTGGGACAGCCCGGCGGCCTACACGACCGTCCCCGGCCTTGTTCTCAACAAAGACCAGACCCCGTTCGCGCCGTTGGCGTGGGACTATTTTGAACCCGTGAAGTCAAAAACCGGCAACTGACCCCTCGGGATTCTCAATGGCCAAACCGATTCGAATATTTGCCCTTGATCTCGGGATGCAGACGGTGAGTCTGGCCGAGTTCCACAAGCTTCCCGGCGGGGGGCTGAGCCTGCATGCGTTCTGCGAGAGCGGGCTGATCGCGGATCCCACGGCCGACGCGACGCGGCCGGCGCAGATCAAGCAGGCGGTGCGGGAGCTGCGGGAGGAGCTTCATATCCGGGCCAGGGAACCGGTGAATTTCTCACTTCCCGCGCAGTCGGTTTTCTCGCGCTTCGTAAAGCTTCCGGGCACGACCCCGGAGGATGTCAGCGCGATCATCGCGTTCGAGGCCCAGCAGAACGTGCCCTTCCCGATTGACGAAGTGGTCTGGGACTACCAGATCATGGGGGCTTCGCGCGATGGGGCATGGGATGTTGTCCTTGTGGCGATGAAGTCCGACCAGCTCACCGAGATGGCCGGCTCGGTGGCGGCGGGCGGGTTCACGCCGGCGATCATTGATGTGGCGCCGATGGCGGTCTTCAACGCGTTCCGCTACAACTACCCCGAGGCGACCGGCTGCTCGCTTCTCATTGATATCGGCGCGCGGACGACGAACCTGATTTTCGCCGAGAGCGGGCGCGCGTTCAGCCGGAGCATCCCGGTCGGGGGCAGCACGATCAGCGCAGCGGTGGCCAAGGAATTCAAGCAGGACATCACGGTGGCCGAGCAGTTGAAGATCCAGAAGGGCTGCGTGAGCCTGGGCGGGGCGTATGCCGAGCCGACCGACCAGACCGAGGCGCGGATCGCGAAGGTCGTCCGGAACACGATGACCCGCCTCCATTCCGAGATCGCCCGCTCGATCAGCTTTTACCGGACGAGCCAAGGGGGCAGCCAGCCGGTGCGGGTGCTCCTCTGCGGCGGATCCGTCAGCCTCCCGTACATGGTGGAATTTTTCAGCGAGAAACTCCAGACCCCGATCGAGTTTTTCAATCCTCTGAAAAATGTGACGGTCACG
>JBAXXD010000033.1:0-35059 GCA_037128135.1 Verrucomicrobiia bacterium | reverse complement strand
TCAGATGGATAGTGGCATTGAGGTTCGTTTTCCCGTTGAGAAGAATCCCCGCCTATCCAAGGGAACGCCTGCACAACTGAACGCTGTTGAGATTTCACCGTTCGGAATTCACTGGCCGGATCTGGATGAGGATCTCTCATTCGAGGGCCTCTTGAGCGGCGATTTTGGACAGCATCAGAAAGTATAAATGCCAACAAGCTCGTCCAGTTAATCGCTGGCCCGTGGGGAGTTTCGATGAACATCAATTTGACATTCCACCGCTCAGGCACAGAGCCTGCTGGCAGAAGAGCAGGCCGAGTGCCTTCGCTCCCGTTTCCTGCGATCCACCCGCCGCGCCAGCCAGCGATACCTGACGAGGGACGTTCGACAAAGCAATATGTCTCGCTCTTGCCATCGGCAGAGTTCATTGGTATTCTCAAATTATGCACATGCGCGTAGAGGATATTGCAGATGAGGCTCTTGCGCTTCCTAGTGAAGCGAGGGCATTGCTCGCTGACCGCCTTGTTGAGAGTCTGGACCCAGCAGAAGACGGGTATATCCACGGTCTTTGGGCTACCGAGGCAAACCGCCGGTTGCGCGATCTGCGATCCGGACAAGCAATCGGAATTCCCGGAGAAGAAGCCGTCGCCAGACTCCGGCAAAAATATGCAGAATGAAATATGAGTTCCACGGCGAGGCTCTTTTCGAGTTTGAAGCCGCAGCTGATTTCTACGCTGAGTGCCAAGAGGGATTGGAGATTCGTTTCATTGATGCCGTCCACTCTGCCATAGGACATGCGTGTAATGCTCCGCAGAGATGGCGACTGTTCGATGGGGAGATCAGGCGAGTTCTTGTGCATGTATTCCCGTATGCGGTTCTCTACTCAATCGAGGATGGATTTATCTACATTATCGCCGTAATGCATTGCAGCAGAGAGCCTGGATACTGGAAGACCCGGAAAAAATAATGCCAACGAGCTCGTCCAGTTAATCGCTGGCCGTTAGGAGTTTCGATGAACACCAATTTAACATTCCACCGCTCAGGCACAGGGCCTGCTGGCAGAAGAGCAGGCCGAGTGCCTTCGCTCCCGATGCGTTCGATTTACCATTTCCGCCAGCCAGCGATACCTGACGAGGGACGTAGCTAAAAATATTATGAAAACCACACTAACCGCTATTATCGGCCTGCTTTTTGGCTGCCATACTGCATTTGCGCAGATTGACACGATCACCAGAGATAAAGGCCTTCGCCAGTTCTTTGGAATACGTTCTATCGGATCGATCGTTTCAATAACTGAAGAATATAAAACAGGATATGTTACTGCATTGCTATTCAAAGACGGCAAGTTTGTCCAACAATTAGGGGATGAGCAAATTGTATATAGTTATGGAGTCACGCCTCTTAGTATTGGAAAATCAGCTCTTGGGACGGCACCAGCATCAGTACAGGCAGAGTTCATTTGGGGAAGAAGAGGAGACTCATCAGGCTATATCATTCGTGCTGCATGTGGAAACGCAGGAAGGAGTGTAGATTTTACTCCATTAGATGGGTTGTCCTCTATCAATCTGACTGAATTGGATTTCAATTATCCGAACGAAAGAAAGACATTTGATGGTTTTCTAGTTCTTGGCACTGCATACGAAATAGTGAGAAAGCCGAATAGTGAAGAGATCTCGGATATGATCAACGCTTCTCATCAAGCCATTATTCTTCTCTTCCAACAGTTCAAGACCGATAAGGAAGCTGAAATATTTATCGAGAGTGTAAAAAAGAAATATAAAAACAGCTAACAAGACGATGGAGCTAACAGTCCACAGCGCGGTTTCGCGGGAGAGTTCAAGCTTGGCTCGATCACAAACATGCCAGAGCCGCACGCCGGTTACAGTGGACTGCAGCTCATCTCGACGTTAGCCAAAGAAAAGACTCTCCACTAATCCACGATCAATATAAATGCCAACCCACACAGCAATAAGCAAACTGATCCAACAACAACCCACAATATAACAACATGAATATCAAAAATACATCCTTGGTAACAATATTTGTATTTGTAGCTGCTACAAATGCTTTCTTAAAAGCCCAAGATGAAGAACCAGCAGATCTTAAGAAATGGAAATCCAACTGGGATGCATTTGGCAAAAAAACGATTAATATATCAACATCGACAGAGACTGTAAATGCCTCGCCGTCTGAAGCAAACAGCCGATGGTTGATGAATATGGATGACTTTGTCAAGGAAGTGAATGAAATCTACGCTAGGAGTGAGATTCCGCCAATAACGATATGGAAAAGCACTGCAACCGGCCTGCGGCGGCCCGCCAACATTCTTTATTCGAACTCGGACGAAATCGGGGTGGTTCCAACGAATAACTCAAGGATAACTAATGAGTTCAGCCGCAACCTTGTCGCGCAGTTCCCGTCAGGACGCGTGAGGTGGAAAGGTAAAGTTAAAGAAGCAATTGTCAACGCTGATAAGGGGGAGCATGTAATTTCCGTGGAATTCCCGCCCACTAATGGAAAATACGTTATTAGTCCTCTTGAGTTGCGGATTCCTTTCGAACGATTGCCTCGTAACGAAGGTCCGGCACAAGGGACCTATTTTGTCTTTAGCGGTAATCTGCACGGAACCGGTTTTCCCAGCGACGAGCCCATCGCAGTTGCTTACCTGTTCGATCAAGGCCCTGATAAGAACTGGATCTACGTGCGAGTATCGCTTACCGATGTTGTTCCGGACGGTGGAGAATGATACTTGACGTTTGCACGGCGGCAAGTATGACCCGCAACCGCGCGGCTTTTAATTCTCGGCCGAAATTGGCGGATACTGACACTCAGTTGCGTCAAGTGGTGAAAACTATGAAAGGCGACAATGAAGTCGTATTCACTCGATTTGCAGTAATCACCTTACATCCCGAGCGGAGACGCATCATCAGTGAAACAAAATAATGGCTAACGAGCCAGTCGACCTAATCCCAGTCCCTTCGGGACTTTCGGCATACCTCCTGCTGATTCCGCTTCGCGGGCAGGAGGAATGCCGAAAGCAAGCAGGGATAGGTCACTGGGGACGGTAGCCCGCGTTTATGAACGGCAAACACACCACCTTTTTCAAGGCCGCGCTCGCCGCTTCAAAGCGGGTCCGCAGCCATAAAGTTTAGCCAAAACAAAATGCCTATCCTTCCCAGTCCACGCCGCTACTTTGTATACTTTGTCCTCTGCGGCCTGGGTCTTGTGCTTGCATCCGCCGGAATCATTATTCTGATTACTGGCATGAGCACGACAACATGGCCTACCACGAACGGCAGGATTGTTTCCAGTGGCGTCCATCAATCGACATCAACGGAGGCGTCAAGCAGTTATTCGCCCGAACTGTCATACGAATACGAAGTAAATGGGAAAACTTACTATGGCTTTTTCACTCGGATGGGCGGCCTCTCCTTCTCCTACGAACCCAACGCCGACAGTTACATCAAACAAAAAATACTTGGTTCGAAAACAACCGTCTATTACTGCCCCATATTTCCTGCTCTCGCGTTTCTTGAGACAGGATACTCATTTTCCGTCTGGATCTTCATAGGGGTCGGATTGGCCTTTTATTGCATGTCTATGATTCTTGCATGTGTAGCACAAACAAACAAAAATGGCTAACAAGCTTGTCCAGTTAATCGCTGGCCCGTGGGGAGTTACGATGAACACCGATTTGACGTTCCACCGCTCAGGCACAAGGCCTGCTGGCAGAAGAGCAGGCCGAGTGCCTTCGCTCCCGATTCCTGCGATCCACCTGCCCCGCCAGCCAGCGATACCTGACGAGGGACGTTGACAAAAACAATATTGCCGTTTCGTTCCTTTCGGAGTATCTTCGCAACATGATCGCACAAGCAGAAATCAGACAAATGACTCTCCCCGAAAAGTTTGCGCTTCTTGAAACGGTGTGGGCAGAGATTTCAGCCGATCCGAAACAAGTTGAAGTGCCACAATGGCACAAGGATATATTGGACCAGAGGGAAGTTGCCCTCCAAGAGGGGCGTGCCACTGTCCTTGAATGGGACGAAGCCAAGAAGCAGATTGATCAGGCCATTCGATGAGAGTGCGAATCCTTGACTCGGCGCGTGACGACCTGATTCAGGGATTTCATTTTTACGAACAGCAAGAATCCGGACTGGGAGATTACTTTCTTTCCAGCCTTTACTCCGACATTGAGGCCCTGAAATTATTTTGTGGAATTCATCCGAAAGCATATCGAGGCTTTCACAGGGCACTTTCTAACCGCTTTCCTTTTGCCATCTACTACACACACGATCCAGAAGCCGTTTTAGTTCGAGCTGTGGTTGATTGTCGACGTAAACCGTCCTGGATTCGACAACACATAAAAAATGTCTAACGGGCTCGTTCAGCTAATCGCTGGCCCGTGAGGAGTTTCGATGAACCCCGATTTGACGTTCCACCGCTCAGGCACAAGGCCTGCTGGCAGAAGAGCAGGCCGAGTGCCTTCGCTCCCTTTTCGTTCGATCCACCCACCCCGCCAGCCAGCGATACCTGACGAGGGACGTTCGCAGAAAAATTTTGCCACTTGACACGTGTTGCGTTTGTGATACATTTTCGGCATGTCACAATCCGCAGTAGTCCATGCAAGAATCGACCAAGCGACAAAGAGCGCAACTGAGAAGGTGCTTGACGCCTTGGGGATGACTCCAACGGAGGCGATCAGGCTTTTTTATCGCCAGATCGCCATCAGGAAGTCTTTCCCACTGGAGTTGCACGTCCCCAACAAGCTCACCGCCTCGGTGCTTACCAAGAGCGACAAGAATCAGGACATCGAGCGGTTTAATTCAGCCGCTGAGCTTTATGCCTCATGGGACGAATGAATCTCGCTCAAACAAAGCAATTTAAGAAGGATGTCAAACGCATGCAGAAGCGAGGCAAAGACCTCGCTAAAATAAAAACTGTTATCGACCTCCTCCTTGCAGAGGAAGCCTTGCCTCCAAAGAATCGCGACCACCAACTCGGGGGGAATTGGATCGGGCGACGCGACTGCCACATTGAACCGGACTGGATTCTGATCTACAAACCTACGGAAGATGAGATTCTTTTGGAAAGAACAGGGACTCACTCGGACCTCTTTTAAAGCAAAAATACGAACAGACTCGTGCAGTTAATCGCTGGCCCGAAGGGAGTTTCGATGAACACTGATTTGACGTTCCACCGCTCAGGCACAGGGCCTGCTGGCAGAAGAGCAGGCTGAGTGATTCGAGCTGCAGTTGACTGTCGGCTAAACCCGTCCTGGATTCGACCCCACATAAGAAATGTCTAAGGGGGCGGGAAAAATCATCGGGGACACGATCAAAAACGCCGCCACCAACGAGCCCTGACGTGGGGTCGACGCAAAATTTCCCAAGGTCAGGAGGTCTGCCCTTTCCGGTTTTTGCGGCGTTGATGCAGCCAGGCCGCGGCGAGCAGGATCCCCGAGGCCGCGTAGGCTGCGGCGAATGCCGGAGCCGCGAGGAATCCGAATTTGTTGCTCACGCCCGCCGGGCCGAGCGTGTAGGCGTGGATCAGGCCGGCCGCTGAGAATGCCGCGGCCGCAAAGGCCCAGATGGCGGCGGCACCGAATTGGCGTTCGACAAGGAACACGCAGATCGCCGCCAGAATCATCGAGGTGAGGATGAATCCTTGATTCAGGGAGATTATGCCTCCGAGGAAGAGGCTGTCGCCGAAATTCGGGGCGGCCTGCGCCAGGGTGGTGCCGGCCGCCCGCAACGTGGTTTCGACCAAGAGGAACGCCCACGCGGCCAGCGAGGGAATCAGGCCAACCGCCACGGCGAGAGCGTGCGCCTTGGGCACCTCTTGGAATGCCTGCGCGGTAATGATGACGCCGATCCAGAGCAGGATGCCCAGCATGGCTTCCAAGGGCACCACATGCAGCACCGCCGTGACCGCCCCGCAAATGCAGAGCAACGAGATGATCGCTCCATTTAACACGGAGTATGCGTTGCGCGCGCCCATCGCCTTCCAGCCGGGATGGCCGATGTAGATCGTGGTCGGGAACGGGCTGCCGAAGCACGCGGCCGCAAGGGTTCCCAAGCCGTTGGCAAGCAGCGACGGGCGCGTCTCGAAACGATCCCCCGCCGCCTCGGCGCTCTCCAGACACTGCAGCGAGCCGATGACGTTGAAGAGCCCCATGGGAAGAATGACCGCAAGGTATTTCCATCCGGCATCGCCGAAAAACAGTCCGGCCACTTCGCCGAAATGAGTGGCGGGCAGGTGCAGCCCCCATTCCACGGGCGGCCCCTGGGGCGCGGCACCCATCCCGCACCAGTGCAGGCCCCAGGCGGTTGCCGTGCCGACAAAGACCGCCACAAATCCCGCCGGCAACCCGAACGGCAGGCGCAGCTTCCCGCCGTAGCCAGCAAGGATCAATATCACCGGCACCAGCGCGACCGCGGGCGACGCGAAAATCTGAAAGACAAACCCCATCGCGATGAACGTGATCGCGATCCCGGCAAGCGAAGAAAGCAGCGCCGCGCGCGGGGTCACGCGCCGGAGCCAGCCGCCAAAAAACGCGCCGGCGATTTCCATCAGCCCGTTGAGCACGCAGGCGAAGATCCCGGCCCGCCACGCGAGGTGCTGGTCGCCCGTCTCGCGATAGACCGGTCCCATGATGAGAAAAATGAACGCGACCAGGCTCACCGTGTTGATCCCATAGGGAAGCGCCGTGACGTCGTCGCGACCCTCCCGCCGCGCCAGCCGCCACCCCTGCCAGGCATAAAAAAAATTGCCGGCAACGATGGAAAGCGCGGCCCCGGGCAGGATCGTTCCGACGACGAACCCGGGAGAAAACCCGCACGCCAGCGGGCAGAGCGTCAGGATCAACAGAAGCTGCAGCAGGTTGTCAACAAACAACCCGAAGAACCCGTCAATGTCGCCCCGCTTGATCCATTTCATGTCGCCCATGTTTAAAAACCCATCCGCCTACCCGCTCCGCTCGATTTTTAAAAGAAATTTTCCGATTTTCGCATGGTGCCCCGCGCGCGGTTGGTGCATAATCCTGACTTCTCCATGGTTGAACGAACGAACACCCGCCTGAGAAAGCGAGTCCTCATCGTGGACGACAAACTGGCAGCTCCGCACAGCGCGGGTGGCCGTGCGGTGCGCGAGCTGGCCGACGAGTTCGCCGCGCGGGCGATCGATGTCGTCGAGGCGGCGACGATCGATGACGGCGAGGCGGTGATCCTCTCTGATGCCTCGGTCATGTGCGTCTTTG
The DNA here is from genome assembly GCA_037128135.1 of Verrucomicrobiia bacterium. Taxonomy (GTDB): domain Bacteria; phylum Verrucomicrobiota; class Verrucomicrobiia; order Chthoniobacterales; family Terrimicrobiaceae; genus QYQL01. The sequence continues at coordinate 27,825 of JBAXXD010000033.1, read as the reverse complement.
TGGATTGGACGATCGGTGCCGACGATGCCTCGACGCACGCGTCGGCGGAGGCCCTGCTGAAAACGATCCGATCGAGGCGCGCGAATGTTCCGGTATTTTTGATGGGCGACCGCTCGCGGAACCACACGCCCGGGGTGGAGGTGATGTCGCTGGCCAACGAGTTCGTCTGGATGCTCGAGGACACCGCCCCGTTTGTGGCCGGGCGCGCGCTGGCGGCGATGCACCGGTATTTGGAAAATCTTCTCCCGCCGTTCACCAAAGCGCTGCTCGCCTACACCGCGACGCGCGAGCATTCGTGGGCCGCGCCGGGCCACCAGGGAGGTGTCGCCTTCACCAAGACCCCCGAGGGCCGGGTGTTCTTCGACTACTTTGGAGAAAATCTTTTCCGCACCGACACCGGGATCGAGCGCACGCCGCTGGGCTCGCTGCTCGACCACGAGGGCGCGATCGGCGAGGCGGAAAAATATGCGGCCCGCGTCTTCGGATCGCACCTCAGCTACTCGGTGCTCAATGGCACGTCGGGCTCGAACCGCTCGATCATGTCTGCGGTCATCAACGACAACCAGCTCGCGCTCTGCGACCGCAACTGCCACAAATCCATCGAACAGGGGCTCGTCATCAGCGGCGGAATCCCGGTCTTCTTCCTCCCCACCCGCAACCGCTACGGCATCATCGGCCCGATCCCGCCTCAGGAATTCTCGCCGGAAAAAATCCGCGAAAAAATTGCTGCCCACCCGCTCCGGCATCTTGCGGTTTCCGAGGCGCCGGTTTACGCGGTGGTGACGAACTGCACTTACGACGGGATGTGCTACCACGCGGCCGACGTGCAGGCTCTTCTCGATCGGAGTGTGGACACGATCCATTTCGACGAGGCCTGGTATGCCTACGCGCGGTTCAACCCGATGTATCGCGACCGCCACGCGATGCGCGGAGATCCGAAGGACCACCCGTCCGACGGGCCCACCGTCTTCGCCACCCACTCGACCCACAAGCTCCTCGCCGCGCTCTCGCAGGCCTCCTACATCCACGTCCGCAACGGCCGCCGACCGATCGTCCACAGCCGGTTCAACGAGGCCTACATGGCCCAGGCCAGCACGTCGCCTCTCTACGCGATCATCTCGTCAAACGAAATCGGCGCGGCCATGATGGACGGGCCGGCCGGTCTCGCCCTCACCCGCGAGGTCATCAACGAAGCGATCGATTTCCGCCAGTCGCTCGCACGCGCCCACCGGGAGTTCGCACGAAAAAACGACTGGTTCTTCTCCGCGTGGAACGCGCCGGAAGTCCGCGATCCGTCCACCGGAGAAAATGTCCCGTTTGCCGACGCGCCTCCCGAACTCCTCGCGACCGACCCGCGTTGCTGGATCCTGCACCCGGGAGAAGCCTGGCACGGCTTCGACGGGATCCCGGACGGCTGGTGCATGCTCGACCCGATCAAGGCGGGGATCGTCTGCCCGGGCATGGGCGATAACGGGGAGTTGGACGACCACGGCATCCCGGCCGCCGTCCTCAGCAGCTTCCTCTACCGCCGCGGAATCATCCCTTCGCGGACGACCGACTTCATGGTCCTCTGCCTGTTCTCGGTCGGGATCACGAAGGGGAAATGGGGCACGCTCATTAACACGCTTCTCAATTTCAAGGACTCCTACGACCGCAACGAGCTTTTGGAAACCATGCTGCCCGACCTCGTGAAGGCCGCGCCCGCCCGCTACGGGAAAATGGGCGTCCGCGACCTCTGCAACGAGATGTTTGCCCGGATGAAAACCAGCGCGATGGACAAGGCCCAGGCCGCTGCGTTCGGCAACCTCCCGACTCCCGTGATGCCGCCCCGCGCGGCCAACGCGAAGCTCATGTCGGGCGAGGTCGAACTCCTCCCGCTCAGCGCCATGGCCGGACGCACGATCGCCGTCGGCGCAATCCCCTACCCGCCCGGCATCCCGATCCTCATGCCCGGAGAAAATATCGGCCCGCACGACGGCCCGTGGCTCACGTTCCTCCGCTCGATGGAAGACTGGGGCCGCGAGTTTCCCGGCTTCGAAAAAATCGTCGAGGGCACCGTCGTCGAGGACGGCCAATACCGCTTCTGGTGTGTCAAGTAGCACGCAGCCAACGCAAAAGTAGTCCGCATCCAGGGCCAGCGGCACCACCTATTGCGATCCCGCATGGCTTATCCCCGGAAAATTTTCGGGTGGCGCACAGCGGGATCCCGTGCGACGTTCCCGCCATGAAAGCCGCCGCCCTTGCCGTGGCCGCGCTCGCCGCCGGCATCGCCCTGGCTGATGAACCGATGACTCCTCTCCAAAAATATGTGACCGCCCAGTGCGGGACCGAGCCGCCGTTCCAAAACGAGTTCTGGGACAACCACCGCGACGGGATTTATGTCTGCGTCGTCTCCGGCAGGCCGCTCTTCAGCTCGAAGGACAAATTTGATTCCGGCACCGGATGGCCGAGCTTCTCGCGTGCGATTGCCGGGGCCGCGATCGAAGAAAAAAAGGACACCTCGCTCGGCGTGGCGCGCACCGAAGTCCGCTCGATCCAAGGGAACTCCCACCTCGGCCACGTCTTCCCCGACGGCCCGGCCGGAACCCGCTTCTGCATCAACTCCGCAGCCCTCCGGTTCATCCCCGCCGCCGACCTCGAAAAAAACGGCTTCCCCGAGCTCAAAAAATTGTTCGAAAAGCCGCAGGAGAAATAATCCCGGAAACCCCGGTTGCAGGATTATTTGACGAACCGCCTGCGGACCGGGATCCCGCGGCCGGCCAGGTGGTTTTTGGCATCGTCCACGGTGAATTTTCCGAAGTGGAAAATGCTGGCGGCGAGCACGGCGTCGGCCCCGCCTTTTTCGAGGACATCCGCGAGGTGTTCCAAGCCGCCGGCTCCGCCGCTGGCGATGACCGGGATGCCAACCGCGCTGCCGACCGCACGCGTGAGCGCGAGGTCGTAGCCTCCGCAGGTGCCGTCCGCATCCATGCTGGTGAGGAGGATCTCTCCCGCGCCAAGGCGTTCGGCCTCGACGGCCCATTCGACCGCGTCGCGCTCCGTCGGCCTGCGGCCGCCGTGGGTGTGAACCCTCCAACGGCCAGGCGCGTCGCGCTTGGCGTCAATCGCGACGACGACGCACTGCGAGCCGAATGCCCGGGCCCCCTCGCTGATCAGCTCCGGCCGCTCGAGGGCGGAGGTGTTCACGCTGACCTTGTCCGCACCCGCACGAAGCATCGTGCGGAAATCCTCCACCGTGCGGATGCCGCCGCCCACGGTCAGCGGCATGAAGCATTGCTCGGCGGTGCGCCTCACCACAGAAACCATCGTGGCCCTTCCGTCGCTGGACGCCGTGATGTCCAGAAAGACCAGCTCATCCGCGCCCTGCTCGTCATACATCTTCGCGCACTCGACCGGATCCCCGGCGTCGCGCAGCTCCAGAAACTTGGTTCCCTTCACCACTCGCCCGTCGGTGACATCCAGGCACGGAATCACGCGCTTCGATAACATGGATGATTCATGTCCGGCGGCGCGGGAAATGTCACGAGCAGATGCGCGACGGGCTCATCTCGGAAAGTTGCAGCTTTGCGGATCTTCCAAGGTGGCACAGGGCGATGCTTCACTCCGTTACGGTTGTGCGCCCTGCACCAAACCTTCATCTTCCCCTCTATACGATGCGCTATCGCGCTGGTTTTTCGCCCGTGTGGACGCAGATTTTCATCTCGAATGGGGTCATCCGTTTTCCTCGCTCTTTCCTTTTTTCCAGGAGAGGGCAGAATGTCTGAAATGATCGAACCCGCAAGAGTTTCCGATGATCTCCGCCGGATCCTCGCTGCCGCCGGTGGGCGGGCGATGCCGGTGTCGGAGATTCTCCGGCATACCGGCGGCCGGGGGCTTCACACGATCGCGATCATCCTCTGCCTCCCGTTTCTCTCGCCGGTCGCGCTTCCGGGCCTCTCGATCCCGTTCGGTGTTGCGATCGCGATCTGCGGACTCCGGATCGCGCTCCGCCACCAGCCCTGGCTTCCCGCCGTCCTCATGCGGCGGAGCATCCCGTTTCCGATCCTGGAAAAAATGCTCCACCTTGGGATCGCGATCCAAACCCGGCTGGAGAAACTGTTGCGCGTGCGCTGGACGGTTTTTACCGACACGCACGCCGCCCAATTGGCGGGGGGGCTCACGATCTCGCTGGCGGCCGTCCTGTTGAGCCTCCCGATCCCGCCGCCGTTCCCCCTCACCAACACGCTCCCCGGATTCGCCATCATCCTCCTTGCGCTCGGCATGATGGAGCGCGACGGGCTCGTCGTTTTTTGCGGCTATCTTCTCACCGCCGCCGCGACCGTTTACATCGGAATGATCGCGGTGCTCGGCGGAGCAGGGGCCGCAAAAATCTGGAGCCTGCTCGCCCGGTAGCCAGGATTTCGGCGTTGGCTCAGGGAGCTGCCAGCTCCGCGAGGAGCGCGCGGTTCAGCCGGATGCCGGCCAGAAAATTTGCCACCGGAAAATTTTCATCCGGGGCGTGCGCGCGGCAGTCCGGGGAAGCGAGCGCGAGGAGGAGGGAGTCTCGGCCGAGCATGTTGCGGAATGTTGTGAGGATCGGGATCGAGCCACCTTCGCGCGTGAGGGCGGGCGGTTTTCCGAACACCTCCTCCAGCGCGCGCCGGGCGGCCATCCCATCCGGCCCGTTGGGATCGCAAGCATACGGTTCGCCGCCGTGCCCGCGCGTGCAGACGACCCGGACACCCGCCGGCGCGTGGCGCGCAAAATGGTCTTCCGCAAGCTCGAGGATCGCATCCGGCTTCTGATCCGGAACGAGGCGGAACGACACTTTGAAAAATGCCTCGGCCGGCAGGACGGTCTTGCTGCCTTCGCCCTGGTATCCGCCTCCGATGCCGTTGATCTCGGCGGTCGGACGCGCGCCGATCCGCTCGACCGCGCTGAATCCCGGCTCGCCGCCGAGCCGCTCCACTCCGGCCTGGCGGGCGATGTCCTCGTCGCGGAGGGGCGAGGCCGCCGCCGCCTCGCGCTCCCACGGCAGCGGGTCTTTGACGGCGTCATAAAATCCTGCGATCGCCACGCGACCGTCCGCATCGTGCAGGCCGGCCACAAGCCGGGCCGCGACGGTCGCCGGGTTCACCACCGCTCCCCCATAACACCCGGAGTGCAGATCGTGCGAGGGTCCGGTGACGCGGACCTCCATCGTGGCAATCCCGCGGAGCGCATAGCTCAGCGTCGGATGCCCGTCGGCCGCCATGCCGGTGTCGGAAATGGCAATGACGTCGCACGCGAGTTCCCCGCGGTGCTTTTCGAGAAATCCCGGGAGGCTTTCGCTGCCGGTTTCCTCCTCGCCTTCGATCAGAAAAATGACATTGACCGGCAGCGGGCCCTCGCAAAGCGCCTCTTCGACTCCGAGGATGTGCGCCAGGATCTGCCCTTTGTTGTCGGTCGAGCCTCGCGCAAAAATCCTCCCGTCCCGGATCTCCGGCTCGAAGGGCGGCGAACTCCACGCCTCGAGCGGCTCGGGCGGTTGCACATCGTAGTGCCCGTAAATCAAGACCGTTCGCTTCGCCGGATCGCGCGGCGATTTCGCCACAACGATCGGATGCCCGTCGGTCGCCTCGACCCGCGCGTCCAGCCCGGCGGATTTCAATCTGCCGGCCAGCCACCCCGCACACGCGAGCATGTCCGGGGCATGGACGCTCTGGGCGGAAACGCTCGGGAAGCGCAGGAAGGCGAAGAGATCGTCAACGGGTTTCATAAAGGTTTTTCGATCGTCTCTTCCCTGTTGATCACGGGGAGCATTCTGGGGGCAACATAATCCGTCCTTCCCGGAGTGGCAAGGCGCATCATGCGGCGCATCATGCGGCGCATCTCCGATAAGTGCAAATAAACGGGGATCGGGCGTCTCGCTCGTTTGGAGACTTGGTCTCGCATCAAAACCCAGTGCCCACACGGGCGGGACGCCCTGTGCTCCCTGTTTTGCTCTGGACGCTTATCGTCTGTTTCTTTCCAAGAAATGGCATGACCTCCCTTCGAGCCTCAGACAGCCGGGCCTGCGAGGAAGGCGGGACGTCTTTTCAGTTGGAAATATCCTGCCGGTTTCCAAGCGCACAACATAGTCAGAAATCTTTGACTGGCGCCGAATCCCAACGAACAACCGGGTGTTGACCGCAGTGGCCCTCTTGTCACATTCTCAACCGCGAAGTGGTCACAGAAAACGCTATGAACGCACAATCGAAAAGCCGCATGGATTTCAGCACCGCCTATGATGTCGTCGTCTGTGGCGGAGGGATCGCGGGAGTCGCCGCCGCTCTCTCCTCCGCAAGGCGCGGCCTGAAAACCTGCCTCATTGAAAAAACCGTCTTCACCGGAGGCCTTGCCACCACGGGAAACGTCTTGATTTACCTGCCGCTCAGCAACCGGGCGGGATGCCAGACGACCTTCGGGATCGCAGAGGAACTCATGAGGGAAAGCGTCTGCTACGGCCCGGGAGAATGCCACACGATCAACGACTGGAACAAAGGCCACACCAGCGTCTTCACCCCGGCGGCCTTTATTCTGCGTCTGGACGAAATCCTCCAGAGAGACGGAGTCGATGTTTGGTTCGACACCCTGATTTGCCGCACGCGAAGCACGCGGGGAAAGGTTCGCGGGATCGAAGTCGAAAACAAGAGCGGTCGCGGACTGATCAAAGGGAAATGTTTTGTCGATGCAACCGGCGATGCCGACGTCGCCTTTAGATCGGGAGTCCCGTGCGCGACGCAGCTCAATTTCATGTCGTTGTGGGCGGTTGGCATGAAGCCCGGATGCGCCGAGGACCTCCTCGCGGACGGGTGCCGCGCAAATCGTCTGCTGATGCCCGTGGGCGCCTGGGACGACGGTTCAAATGCGCCCGGGGGGATCAGAAAGTTTTCGGGGGTCGATTCCAAAGATGTCTCGGAATTCATTCTCACCGGGCGGCGGCTCCTCCGGGAGAAATACCAAGCCGAGCAAGACAAACTCGGGCCGGACGGTCGCAAAAAGATTTTTCCGATCGGGCTTCCCGCGATGGCCAACTTCCGAACCACGCGGCGCATCGAAGCGATATACACCCTCGGTGATAACGAGGAGTTCAAGCATTTTAACGACAGCGTCGGCGTCGTCACCGACTGGAAGAACGGGAAGGCTCTCTGGGAACTTCCCTATCGTGCGCTCATCCCCCAAAATGCTGGAGGCCTTCTGACCGCAGGACGTTGTATTGGAGCGCGCGACGAGGCATGGTCGGTATTCCGGGTCATCCAGGCGGCGGCGATGAGCGGTGAAGTGGCCGGTCTGGCAGCCTCCATGTGCGCAGAACGCGGAACGGATCCCGCCGCACTCCCGATCCAGGACATCCAGTCCGAGTTGAAGACACGAACATTTGTCTTGGATGTCCGCGAATTGAACCCGGCGGCTTAACCCGGCCGGTAATCAGCACGGGAAACCAAAACACTCAACAGCTCCAGGTTCGCCATACCGTCGGACTTCGCGGAAACAGGAAAAGACAGCCGCCTGTTGAACCCAGCAGGCACAAGGGCTTCTACAAGTTCAGACATCCTGACCTGCGAGGAAAACTTGTGAGACGCGAAGGCACAGGGGGCACGAACCTCCCGACCGTGTGGGCGCAAATTTCCGTCCCGAATGGGGTCGTCCGTATTCCTCTCCCTTTCATTGATCAGGCGACAATGCCCGCAAACAGTCGGGCGCCCCGGCGGCGAGCCCTCACCACGCCATCGGTAGGGACACCTCGCTGTGGCATCCGTCGCTTCCACCCGCTTCAGTTTCAAAATGGCAAAGGGAGAGAGCCATTCTCACTCAAGCGCATCCCGGATAAATTCTGCAAGGTGGCGGATCTTGGCGTAGATCCCGCGTTGGATCAGTTCGGCGTGGTCGGAGGGTTTCGGGAACGGGGTGAGGTTTCGGCCGAGTGCCGTTGCCCCGGCGACAGGAACGCAAATCGAACGCCGGATCATAATCAAAACAGGGCCGAGTGTGGATCTTTTCCGCTGACGATCTCTTCTTGCGTTTCGCTAAGGTGCGAACGTTTTTTACAAGGTGAGCGTGCATACGCGTGAGGGAGGCCCTTTTTTGGATTTTCCGCATTGTCTCTGCAGACACGTAATTGCGCGGATTGTTTGAGCTTTCGCCCTTGCCATCCTCGAAATCAGGCGACAAGCGTGCGGCTTCCGCAATATCATTCAACTCCATCGCGCACAGGGCAAGCTGAGGATCAGCCCAGAATCTTAACAGCCAGGACTCCAGGCGATCCATGGTTTTCAAATTCGAGTCAAAAACGGCATATCGGTCGCCCGACTGTTCTGTCCTCAGTTTTTTTCGACTGGAAGCCAGCATCCTGACGGCAGGTCGGAAGCCGAACACGGGAAATCCGTCAGTCCTTTACCGGAGGGCATTTTTATTCCATCCCTCGTCCTCCCTCCGAACTCAAGACGATGCGAACGAACATTCGCGACCTTTCCTCTTGTTCGCGCCAACCCTGGGTAAAGCTTGGAAAGTCGTCACCGTATTTTTCGGGAACTTTCAAAAAGGGATAAGTTAGGGATAAGTTGAGCCGCGACACGCGTCAAAAAAGTCGGCTTGTATAAATTTGTAACCCATTGATAAAGAATCGGAAGGGGTGGGATTCGAACCCACGGTAGGTTTAACCCTACGCTCGATTTCGAGTCGAGTGCCTTCAACCGGACTCAGCCACCCTTCCTTATTGACTATAAATGACTTATGCAATAGCTTTGAAAAAACTTATTGCTTTTTATACGGTGCATTTCTACGGTTAGCGTGAAAATTGCACGATAATGACCACGGAAACCCCTGTTAAGAAGCCCGTCTGGACACCGACCAAAGTTCAATCGCTGTATCGTCATCAGAACGGAAGATATTACGCGAGGACCTTCGCCGGCGGCAAGGAAAAATGGACAAGTTTGAGGACAACGGTCCTGTCGGTTGCGAAAAACCTGATCCAAGAGCACCTTGACGCCAACGAGCGGAGAAAAGTTTCCGGGGAGGCGCAGCGTGACGTTGGGCGTCTGACTTTTGGCGATGCATTGACCCGCTACCGCGAGCATTTGGGATTCGAAGGGATTCGGCCCAAGACTCGTGAGTTCCGTGAGGCTGGGATCAAGCTTGTGTTGCGTTCATGGCCAGGAATTGAGGAGGTAAATACACGCAAGATCACGGCACGAGCGGTGGAGGAATGGCTCCGCCGATTTTACTCGCAAGCCAAGCCGCACGTGCCAAAAAACGCGAAGAGCCCTGCAAAGAATTCTACGGGGGCCAGCACGACGACGATCAAGTGCGCTCTCGACGCAATGCGATATGTCTTGGATGTGGCAGTCGATGCGGGGTTTCTCTACGCAAATCCAGCCAGAAATCCTTCGGTGGCAGATGGGGCCAAAAAAATCCTGAAGGCGGTCCGCCGCAAGAGGGCCGAGAAAGGTGGGGTGATCCTGCCTGACAAGGAAAATTTCAGCGCTCTGGCCAATTCGATTCGAAAGATGGGCTTCGGGGAATGCGAGGCATCCGCAGACTACGTGGAGTTCATTGCATTCAGCGGGGCGAGAAAAAACGAGGCGATCAACGTGCTTTGGAGCGATGTGGATTTCCCCAAAGGCAAGATCCATCTGAGGGTCACGAAAAACGGTGAGGCACGTTTTGTTCCGATGCTCGCTGAGATGCGGGATCTTTTGACGAAGATGAAGAAGCGCGGCAGAAATGTGGCTTCGACAGATGCCGTGCTGCTGGTTCGGGAGGCAGGGGGTTTCATTACACGCGCTTCCCGCGAACGAAAGATCCCACGGTTTACGACCCACGGTCTGAGACACCTCTTTGGCACCGCGTGCATGGAGGCTGGGGTGGATGTAAGAACGGTCGCCAAATGGATGGGGCACAAGGATAATGGGGCTCTGCTTTTGAAAATCCATGCCCATGTTCGGGGAGATCATGAGACTGCTATGGCCAAGAAAGTGATTTTCGCCAAAACGACAGCCAGCGAGGTCAAGGCATCGGAAAGCTGATTTCTCTGGCGGAAGGTCGTGCCCAATACCGAAGACCAACGCACCACGGTCACGCTGCCCGAAGAACATGAGTTCACGGAAATCGTCAACGGTCTTCCCGGCGGAGATTTGAAGGATCAGCCGGTGGATCGCAGAACGTGATCTCCGGCAAGATGCCGATGTTCTGAGTCCATTTATTTTACAGAGTTGGTATGACGGACGATTTGGCTGATTTGATCTCTGGTCATGATCCAGCTCGGTTGTGCTCGTGATGCGGGACCTCCTCGAGGACTTCGAGAAGGGGGTTTTTAAAACGGTTGTTCAGGAGCCGGTAACAGTGAAGGACCGCCTTCGCCAGCGGGCTATCCGGAGCGCAATCGCTAATTCGACAAAAGACATTATCGACGGGTTCGGCTTCCAGCATTGCGAGGAGTTGTTTCTCGCTGGAGGCTTTGTATAGCAGGGCTGCGGCGATGGTCAGCGCCAGCGCGTCAATGCAGCCGCCGTTGTCCAAGATCAAGCGGGACGGCGCGACCAGCCGGTCGTTTGCCCCCAGTTTTCGGATGACGTTGCGGGCGTTGCGGGCGACTTCGTCACGAATATTCTGGTCGCGGAATTTGCGCAGCGCGGCGTCCGAAAACCGCCGCTGTTCTTCGATGTCAATATGGAACGTCTTGGCGATGGCGTCGTTGAGCGGGCCAGCTATCCGGTCGAGCACCTGGCCGATCTCGGCATCCTGGGCCGCATCCGCATACCACTGATAGCCTTTGTAGGCGCCGAGGTAGGCGATGGAAGCACTCAGGCAGTTGTAGGTGTAAATCTTTCGCAGCAACAGCGTCGGGAAATCGGAGACAGGTTTCATTCCGCCGACGGCCCGGAAATCTTCCATCCGCCCGGAATCGTAGGGAAGTTCGTCGCAGGCTTCCGATTGAATATCGAGACGGGTGCCCGGCAGTTCGATCGTGGAGCAGAAGATGGCCGCCTCCGCGATCTGGATTTCCTCGGGCCTTCCGGCAAATGCCTCGCGCAACGAAGCGGCCGGAGAGGCTCCGTTTTCGCAGACCAGCACCCGGAGTTTGGGACGGCCTTGCGCTTGGCGTCGGTCGAGGACGGAGGCAAAATCAGCGCCCAGGCCGGACACGTTTTCTTCGCCGATGGCGGTCAAAATGATTTCCGCCCGGCTCATCCATTCCAGCGCCTCCTCGCTGCCCGCGAGGGTGGCGTTCACGCGTTCGACGCGCCATGGCGAACGCGCTCCGCCAAAAAAATGGATGGTGAACCCGCCGTCTTCATTGAGTTGCCGGACACGTTCCGGCGAGCGTTCCACGAACGCCACCTCGTAGGTTTCACGCCCGAGCATGCGGGGCAAAAACCCGCGCCCGGTTTTTCCCGCGCCCACGATAATGGCCAGCGGGCGCTGCCTGTCGGGTTTCCGGTAAACGATTCTTTCCCCGGGCTGGAAGGCCTTGAACTTTGGCCGGTCTGCGACGGGGTGCGTTTCCAGGCTGGCGGCAAACCCGGCAAGCGCCGCGCCGTTGTTGGGATAGAGATCGTAGTGGGTCGGAACCAGGAGTCCGAAACGCTGTTGGACCGCCAGCGCGACCGCCTCGGCCGCGTTCATGTTGCCGACGATGCCGAGCTTGCGCCGTGCGTCATCGCCGCCGTTGATCGGCAAAAAGGCGACGTGAATCGCATGCTTCGAGAGGGTCTCGGAGAGGCGCGGGGTGATGACGGTGTCGCCCGCGTGAAAGAGCGTGATCTCGTCCCAGTGGAGAAGATACCCGAGGAAGCGGTGGCGGCCCTCGATGTCGGTCTCATATTCCTCGTGAGCCGCCGCGACCGGTTCGACAAGAAGCTCCCGAAAGGAATACGGCAAGCCCTCGTTGAGAACATCGATGCGTCCCGCGTCGATTCCGGCGCGGAGCATCGCTTCGGCGCTTGCCTTGGGCGCGGCGAAGCGGCAGCCCGGGGAAGCAGCCGCGATGCCAAGCAGCGTTTCGGGATCGGTATGATCCAGGTGATCGTGCGTGCAGAGAACCAAGTCGATCCCTTGCAGCGAGCAGGGCGAAACGGGAGGCGGATAGCTGCGTACCCAGAAGCCGCTGGGAAATCCTTCCAGCCTATCGACAGAATCGGTCAAATAGGGATCGATGACGACGCTCAGCCCCCGGTGCTGCAAGAGAAAACCGACTTGGCCGAGGTAATGGATCGCGATGCCGCCGGTTTCGTGGCGGCTGCGCTGGACTTCCATAGGGACGGAGAAACGGGCTGCATTTAGCATGAGAGGACTCCTTCTGCACGCAGGTCTGCGATGGCGTTCTTGACAAGTTGGCCGAGCGGTTCGTCCGGGTGGATTTTGCAGATATCCATCAGGACGCGATCGGCGCCCTCTGTTTTCAAGAGGTGGTTGAGGCTTTGCGCAAGGGGGTCGCTCGGCTCGTTGTAATGGATCGCGGCGGCAATGGAACGGGCCAGGTGCTTCGGCTCGATGCCAAATTTTTCAACCAGCCGGGCCGAGCCAACCAAGCGGTCCTCCGGGCCGAGTTTGCGCAGCGGATCGCGGGCATTGCGTTCCACGTAATCAATGATGTTGCGGTCTTGGAGTTTGCGCAGCGAGGAGGCGACGAACGCCTCGTGTTCCTTCAACAAAATCCCGTGCTTGGCGGCCAGCGCCCTCCCGGTTTCGGCATAGACGCCCTCCAGGTTTTTGAGAATCCACGGGTCGTTGGCCGCATCGAAGAGGTATTTGTGGCCGCGCAGATAACCGAGATAGGAGGTCGTGCCGTTCGCGGCGTTATAGGTGTAAAACTTCCGCTCGAGGTAGCCGGAAAACCCGTCGATGTAATGGATGCCTTTGACTTCCGGCGCTGTTCCAAGGATGCGCGCGCGGTCCACCGGCAGTTCCCAGAAGTCCTGGACGCTGACCCAGAGGGGGTCGAGGGCGAGGTGTTCGGGCGTGGGCTCAACGGCTGAACGCATGACGACGGCCTCGGAGATACCGAATGTTTTCGTGAAACATTCGGCGGCCTGCGCAGGCAGCCTGGCGCGGATGCCCTTTCGCAGGAGATCCGCCGGTTCCTTCCAGTTTTCGCAGGTAATCACGTTGGCAACCGACCCGGAATCCGTGAGAGCCTGGCGCATTGGCACCAGGTCGGCGAGGTGCGCGGCGAGCCCCGCCAGGTTTTTGCCGCCCACGCAGGTGAATGCGAGCGGCGCTTCGGCCCAGGCTCGGGCGACCGCATCGTGGTCGTCCAGCGCGATCGCCCGGTATCCCGAGATTTCGACACTTTGGGCGGGATTGCCCATCACCTCGACGAAATAGCGGCCACGCCGTTCGAGCAACTCGACGAGGTCCCGGTTGTATTCAACAAAGGTAAAAGGGATTCCGCTCAAGCTGAGAAGATGTCCGACAAAGCCTCGGGCGATCTTGCCCGCGCCAAAGATAACGGCATTCATAAACGGTCAGGGATTCTGGGTTTCAGGATTTTGAGATTCGTTGAAAAGAGGTTCCAGCGCGTGATAGAGTTTTTCGAATCGGAGATGCTGGCGCTCCAGGCGCGATGCGGCTTCGCGGCAGGGAAAGAAGGTGCGTCCCGTCCGGATCATCGCCCCGGCCGCGTCTTCCAGCGAACCATGCAAGCCGGTTGCTTTCGCCGCGAGAATGGCTGCCCCGAGACAGCCCGCTTCGGGGCATTCGAGAGTCACGAAGGGCGTTTGCAGGATGTCAGCCTTCATTTGGTTCCAAGCACCCATCACGCTCGCCCCGCCGATGACGCGAAATTCCCCGGCCTCGACCTGCGGGCCGAGCCGCGCTTGAATGCTTCGCAGCGTGAAGGTGATGCCTTCAAGGACAGCTTTAGAGAAATGGGCGGACCGGTGGCCGACGCCGATCCCGTAAAAAGAGCCGCGCGCTCTCGGGTTAAACCAAGGAGCCCGTTCGCCAGCCAGGCACGGGAGGAAAATGAGGCCGTCCGAACCGGACGGCGTCGATGCGATTTCCCGTTCCAGTTTCCGGTAACTCTCGGGGGTTCCCGGTTGGCCGCGCAATTCCTCCCAATACCATTGAAGGATACGCCCGCTCGACGAGGTGACGCCGTAACGGATCCGGTGTTCTTTTCCAAACGGGATGTCGCCGAGTCCCGCCGTGTTGGGCGGGCAGATCGAAGCGGGCAGCAGGACGCCGAGGTGTTCGGAAGTGCCGGTGATGTCAAAGCCGGTTGGCTGGTCCGGCAGGCCGACCGAACCAAGAAGCGCCGCCGCGAGGTCGTTCCAGCCCACGACGACTGGCGTCCCAAACCGCAGGCCCCATTTCTCCGCCAGGCGCTTGTCGAGCGTTCCTGCCACCGAGTCTGGGGCTGCAACCGGCGGGGCCAGATCGGGATCGATGCCCGCCCATTGAGCCAGGGCGGGGCTGACCCGGCCTGATTCCTGGTGGCGCAATCCGCGCTGGCTGGAAAGATCGGAGGTCCAGTTCCCGCAGAGTTTCCAAATGATCCACTCCTTTGGCTGCGCGAGGTAGCGCGCCCGTTCGAGAAGCGCCGGCTCATGATCTCGCCACCATTTGAGTTTCGGCAGCGCCCATGAAGGGCCCGGAGGAAGGGTAGCTCCCAATTCGGCGGCCAGACGCTCCGGCGGGAAGGCCGCTGCGAGATCGAGGCTCTCCTGCTCGGCCCGCCGGTCCATCCATGAGACGAAACGGGTGAGAGCGCGCCCTTCGGCGTCGGCCAGGAGGTGCGCGCCCATTTGGGAACTGAGGCTCAGCGCCGTCACTTCCCCGGCCCGCGCGCGGTCGCTTGTGAGCGCGGCAATCGTGTTGCAAACCGCATTCCAGAGCACCTCCGGTTCCTGCTCGACCCTGCCCGCGCCCCCATCAAAAACAAGGGGATAAGGCTCGCGGGCTGACGCGGCAATGCGGCCCGCAGCGTCAACAAGGAGCCCCTTGCACGCCGAGGTGCCGATGTCGAGGCAACATAAAAGTGAGCTTGAGACGCCGGTTTTCATAAATCGCAATCGGCCCGAAAACCGAAGTGGGAGGCAAGAAATGGGAGTCGCAAGAACCGCAGCACGCTTACTGAATACTTCTCTTTCGCTACCGTGGCGATGCGTCTTCTGGTTTTACTGAAAAACTCGGCCTGCCGCTTTTTGCTGCTTGATCTGGCCGATTGACCCGGCGGACGGTTCTTCCGGGAACCCAATAGCCGTCAATCATGATGTGGCGGGGGATGGCCGGGATGCCGATCTCGTTTCGCTGGATCATGGTCGCCAGAAGATCGAGCGCCGCCTCGCCGATAGCAAAGGAGTTTTCGTTGATCCCCGAAAAAGCCGAACGCGTTTCATCCACGGAGAGATAAGCCAAACCGAGTTCGCCAGGGACGGCGATATTCAATTGTTTGAGCCAGGCGGCAGTGTTCCAAAAATTCGTCAGGATCGCGTCGGGGCGATGGCGGCGTAAATATTCCCGCAAGGCGTCCAGCGAAAGGCTTTCAAGACTCGCGATCGGCACCACCTCCGCGCGGGGGGAGCGGCGTTGTTCCATGAGGCAACCGGCCAGCCAGCTATAGTCCACCCGGCTGTCGTATCGTTGGTCCAGCAGGATGCCGACCCGCCGGTAACCGAGGTCACCGAGCTTTCTCATAGCCAAAATCGCCGACCGGAAATGGTGGTTGGTGGCGATATGGAGGGCTGGTTTTTCCAATGTGAAACCGAAGCTGACCGCCGCGAGTTTTTCCCAGGCAAGGCAGAGCCGGGAGTGGGCGCGCGGCTGGGGCGGAAGCAAAAGCCCCGTGATGTTGCGAGTGTAAAAAACCTTGTTCAAGCGCGCCGCAGTCATCCCCGGTGCCGACAGCCAAAACTCCTCCACTTTGTAACCCAGGCTTTCCGCCCGCGCTGTCGCCCCTCGAAAATACGCGTCATAAACGGGATGCCCATCCCGCCATCCGTTGGAGGTCGGCCAATTCGTCACCCAGCCGATCGTTGCCGGGTTTCGTTGTCCGGCATTGCGGTTGCGGTAGGCCGTCAACACCGAAAGGGCGGGGTCGGGACGCCACTGGAGCTTCTTGGCCGCTTGAAGAATCTTGTTCCGGACCGGAGGGGATATCTTCGGGCTCCCCCGAAGCGCGAGAGAGACGGTCATCTGGCTGACGCCGCAGGAACGGGCAATATCGCGCTGGGTCGGACGGTCTTTCATGCGGGAATGCCCGGATGGATTTTGGAAGCTGCCATTGGGCGGGTGGCGGCAAACATCCAATAAGAATGGGCGGTTTTCAATAAAAACAGAGATGGTGTTGTCCCTGGAGCAAAACAGGAGCATATAAGAAGCATGTTTCACCATGAGTTTGCGGGCCGCGTCGCCGTAGTGACCGGCGGAAGCGAGGGGCTCGGCTTTGGCTTTTGCCGGGCTCTGAGCGAAGCCGGCTGCGAGGTCTTCTTTTGCGGGCGCCGCGCCGGACGGGGGGAGGAAGCGGCGCGAGCCATGGGGCCGCGCGCCCACTTTATCCTGGCGGATATTTCCCAAGCGGAACAGATCACGGAGTTCGCCGCGCAGGTGCGGCAAGCGGCGGGCAAGATTGACTTTCTCGTGAACAACGTCGCGGTGGATGACCGCATCGACTTCGCGGACCTGACGGCGGAAACATGCGACCGCGTCTGGCAGGTCAACCTCCGTTCCTATCTGCTGACGACGCGCGCGTTTCTGGAAATGCTGCGCGCCGGCGAGGGAAAAAGCATCGTGAATGTCGGCACGACAAACTACATGTTCGCGCTTGAGCCGTTCACGCTCTACAACGCGACCAAGAGCGGCATCCTGGGCTTTACGCGCTCGATGGCGCGGGAGTTCGGGCGCGAAGGGATCCGCGCCAACATGCTCAGCCCGGGCTGGATCATGACCGAGAAACAACTGCGCGAGCATGTGCTGGAGCAGGACAAGTCGGATTTGCTCCGCGACCAGGCTCTCAAATTCCTGCTGGAACCGCATCACGTCACCCCCGCCGTGCTCTTCCTGTTAAGCGGCGCCGCTTCTGGAATCACCGGCCAAAATCTTGTCGTTGACGGCGGAAAATACATGCAGTGACCGTCGCGCGTGAATGCCCTCAACTCATAAATAGGATTGGCCGCGAAAAATAAATTCAAATCAAACCATGGCACAAGAAAATCACACGATCACGAAGCGCATGCGCACCCTGGCATCCATACGCCGGTAGCGATGGATGTCGTTTACTGCCAGCGCGAATTCGGACGAGCTGTCACCTTCTGGGGCGGCCTGGGATCGCAGAGCACGATCCCATGCGGTAATCCCGCACAAGTGCACGCGGAAGCGGAACGAATGCTCGCGCTCTTTAGCCTGAACTTCAAGGGATAAAAACACCGCAAAGCCGCATGGGCACTTGACATGCGGTCTTTTTTTGTTTTTATCCCTCGAAGTTCAGTCTAAGCGAAAACGTCCTGTCCGTTTTCGCGATCCTGCCAGCGCCTGACCCGGAAGATGTGGGCCGGGCGGGAGTGCGGGTCGAGGGCGACGAAGTTCCGGCTGCCGCGCCAGGTGAAGCGCTCGCCGGTCAGCAGATCCTCCATGACATACGCGTCGTTTTCCCCGATGCCGAAGTCGGCGAGCGGGACGTGGACGAACGCGGTGCGGGGCTGCCAGGGATCGACCGTGACGATGACGAGGACGAGGCTGTCGAGCGAGGCGGTCGCCTTGCTGAAGCAGAGGATGCCGTCGTTTTCCGCGGTGTGGATGCGGAGATTCGCAAACTCCTGCAGCGCCCGGTTCTGGCACCGGATCGCGTTCAGCTTCGTGAGAAATTCCTTGATGTTGCCGGGCGCGTTCCAGTCGCGCCCCTTGAACTGGTATTTTTCCGAGTCGGCGTATTCCTCGCGTCCGGGGAGGGCGGCATTTTCGCAGAGCTCAAACCCGCTGTAGATGCCATAGACCGGGGAGGACATCGCCGCGAGCACCGCGCGGATGAGGAATGCCGGGCGTCCGCCGTTCTGCAGGAACTCGGGAAGGATGTCGGGAGTGTTCGTGAAAAAGTTCGGGCGGAAAAACTCCCGGAGGTCCGGCCCGGCAAGCTCGGCGAGATACTCGGCGAGCTCGTCTTTGGAATTCCGCCACGTGAAATACGTGTAGCTCTGGTCGAACCCGGCCTTCGCCAGCTCCTGCATCATTTTCGGTCGCGTGAACGCCTCGCTGAGGAAGATCGCGTCAGGGAATTTCTCTTTGACCTCGGCGAGCACCCACTCCCAGAACGAGACCGGCTTCGTGTGCGGGTTGTCCACCCGGAAGATCCGCACCCCGCGAGCGCACCAGAAGAGGAGGACGTCGCGCAGCTCGTCCCAGAGCGCCCGCCAGTTGTCGTTGTGGAAATTCAGCGGATACACGTCCTCGTATTTTTTCGGCGGGTTCTCGGCGTATTTGATCGTGCCGTCCGGGCGTTTGAAAAACCACTCCGGGTGGGATGCGACATACGGATGGTCGGGCGAGCAGTTGATCGCGAAGTCGAGGGCGATCTCCATGCCGCGGGCGCGCACCTCGCCGACCAGCCACTCGAAATCCTTGAGCGTCCCGAGCTCGGGGGCGACGTCCATGTGCCCGCCGCCGTTGACCCCCTGCCTGCTGTTGCCGATGGCGTAGGGGACGCCGGGCTCGCCGGGCTCGCACGCAACCGAGTTGTTCCGGCCCTTGCGGTTCGTCGTCCCGATCGGGTGAACCGGCGGAAAATAAATCACGTCGAACCCCATCGCCTTCGCATCGTCAATCCGCCCGAGGCATCCGCGGAACGTCGAGCCCGAGTCCGCCTTCCCCTCGGCGGAGCGGGGAAAAAACTCATACCATGCGGCGAACGTCGCGCGCTCGCGCTCGACCAGGACCGGGTGGAACGGCTCGGCCGTCGTGGAAATCGAGCGGTCGGCATAGACGGTCATGAGCGCGCAGAGTTCGGGATCGTGCGCGATCTCATGGGCCTGCTCCGCATCGGAGGACTTCAGCGCAGCGCAAAACTTTTTGAGCGCGGCGGCATCTTTTTTTCCCGCGCGCGAGCCGGCGGCTCCGACCAGTCCGGCCCCCTCGAGGATCTCGCTCTGCAACTCGCGCAGGCCGGCACCGAATTTTTTGTCGAGCTCATGCTGCCAGGAAAAATAGGTGTCCCCCCAGGCCTCGATCGTGAACTCCCACGGCCCGGGGTCGGTCACGCAGAGGGTGCCGATCCAACGGTCGTTGACGATCTCCCGCATCGGCGTCTCCCGCCAGGCGGACGCGCCGGCCGGCCGCCATTTGAGAGCAGCCGTCACCTCGTCGTGGCCCTCCTTGAAGATGTCGGCCTCGACGGTGATTTCCTCGCCCGCCGCACGCTTGATCGCATAGCGGGCATTGTCGAGCGAGGGGGTGACGCGCCGGATGATGGCGGTTTCAGGCTGTTTGTTCATGGCAGTGTGTCGAGCGTGCGGACGAGTTCCTGGAGTCCGTCCAGCCGGGATGCGACCTCGCGGAGCGAGCTCCGCGCGGCGGGAATGTGAGCGAGGAAATCGGCGCGCCCTTTTTGCAGGCCGAGAAAACCATACGCACCGAGCGCCTGCATGAGCCGCTGGATCGCGCACCAGTCGAAGATCCCGCGGAAGTCGTCCGCGACATCCGCGCCCGACCGGCGCGCATGGCGCTCGTAAAAGCCGAGCAGTTCCCCGCGCTCCTGTGGGGAGAGCGCGACGTAGGGATCGTAGAGCACCGAGGCCAGATCGTATTGCGCCAGCCCGGGACGCATCCCCTGGAAATCAATCAGCCAGGCCGTGCCGTCGTGGATGATGATGTTCTGCGACTGGAAATCCCGGTGCACAAGAACCCGCGGCAACGAAGCCAGTCGGGAGGCGGCTTCATGCAGCGCCGGAAGGCCCGCGAGCCGCCGGACTTCGCCCGCCGGCAGTCGGAAATAATTCCCGAGGCAGTGCTCGAAGAAATACCCCTGCTCCCAGAGGTAGAGCGGCTCGTTGAACTCGCGCTCGAGCGTGAGGGCGTGGCGATCCGGGCTCCGCGTCGCGGCGTCGTGCATTTTAAAAACCTCGAGCAGCGCGGACTCGTAGAGCGGGCGGCGCGTGGCCCACGGGCGGCCGCGGAGCGACCAGAGATCCTGCTCGCCGAGATCCTGCATCCAGATCAGCCCCTCCGCGGGATCGTGCAGGTAAATGTGCGGAACCTGCACGCCTGGTGCGGCAAGGAATTTCGCGATATCCACGTAGTGACGGTTTTCCTCCTTGTGCCCGGAATACTTCACCAGGATCATCGAGTGGTCGGCGGCGCGGATCCGGTAAAACTTCCTGTCGGATCCGCCTTTTTCGACGGCGGTGACTTCGAAATCCTCCGGCGCGTAGCCGGGAAAATTCACGAGGGTATGATCGATGACCTGACGGATGGCAAGCATGTGTGCGAAGCCCGCAAGTCAACACGGTGGCCGCCCGCGAGGGAAGCCCGAATCCTCACGGAGCGGGCCGAAAGGCGCCGAAAATTCCTTGGATCCGCGCATTGACAGAATCGGCGCGGCTGGTATTTCTGAATGTTTCCTCTTATGTCTAAAAAAACCAAGTCCGTGAAGTCAGCAACGCCCCGCAAGGGCAAGTATGTTTACACCTGGGGGGGCGGCAAGGCCGATGGCGACGGCAGGATGAAGGCGCTCCTCGGCGGCAAGGGGGCCAACCTCGCCGAGATGACCCGCATCGGACTTCCCGTGCCTCCGGGCCTGACGATCACCACGGATGTCTGCACGTATTTCTACGCGAACAAGCGCACGTATCCGAAGGAGATGCAGGGCCAGATCGAGGCCGGCGTCCGCAACATGGAGAAGATCATGGGCACGAAATTCGGCGATGCGGCGGGCTTCCCGCTCCTCCTCGCCGTCCGCTCCGGCGCCCGCGACTCGATGCCGGGCATGATGGATACGATCCTCAACCTCGGGCTCAACGACGAGACCGTGGCCGCGCTGGCGGCCGCCACAAAAAACGAACGCTTCGCATGGGACTGCTACCGCCGGTTCGTCCAGATGTATGGCGACGTCGTGATGGGTGTCCAGAAGCGCGAGGGCGAGGATCACGACCCCTTCGAGACGATCATCCACGAGTTCAAGCACGAGAAATACCATGCCGACATCGTGGACAGCGAGCTGACGGCCGATGACCAGCGCGAGCTCGTCAAGCGGTTCAAGGCCCTCGTCAAGGAGCGCACCGGGAAGAGCTTCCCCGCGAATCCCTGGGATCAGCTCAAGGGGGCGGTCGGGGCCGTGTTCGGCTCCTGGATGAACGACCGCGCGATCGTCTATCGCCGGAAATACAACATCCCCTCCGAGTGGGGCACGGCCGTCAACGTCCAGGCGATGGTCTTCGGCAACACCGGCGCGAACTCCGGATCCGGCGTCGCGTTCACCCGCAACCCGGCGAATGGCACGAAGGAATTCTACGGCGAGTTCCTCATCAACGCGCAGGGCGAGGACGTCGTGGCCGGCGTCCGCACGCCCGAGCCGGTCGCACTCCTCAAGAAGCAGATGCCGAAGCCGAACGCGGAACTGGAAAAAGTCCGGCAGACGCTCGAGAAGCATTTCAAGGACGTGCAGGATTTCGAGTTCACGATCCAGGAAGGGAAGCTGTTCATGCTCCAGACCCGGAACGGCAAGCGCACGGCGATGGCCGCGCTCAAGTTCTCGATCGACATGGTCCGGGAGAAGCTCATTGACTGGAAGACCGCAATCCTGCGCAACCCGGCCGACCAGCTCGACCAATTGCTTGCCCCGGTGTTCGATACGGCCGGGATCAAGAAGGCCAAACTCCTCGCCAGCGGGCTTCCCGCCGGCCCGGGCGCGGCCTCGGGAAAAATCTATCTGAACGCGGAGCGTGCGGCGGCGGCAGCCGGCAAGGGGGAGAAAGTCCTTCTCGTCCGCACGGAGACGTCGCCCGAGGATCTCCGGGGGATGATCGCGGCCGAGGGCATCCTCACCGCCCGCGGCGGCGTCTCGTCGCATGCGGCGCTCGTCGCCCGCCAGATGGGCAAGGTCTGCATCTGCGGCGCTTCCGCGCTCCACATCGACTACGAGAACAAGACCGTGTCGGTCGCTGGGGAAACCTACAAGGAGGGCGATTCCCTCTCGATTGATGGCACATCCGGCACCGTCTATGCGGGCCTGGTTCCCACCTCCCCGTCCGAGATCATCACCGGGCTTCTCCACGGCGACAAGGCCGCGCAGAAGACCGAGAAGTTCAAGGATTTCAAGCAGCTCATGGACTGGTGCTCGAAGGTCTCCCGCCTCGAGGTGCGCACGAACGCCGATAATCCGGAGCAGACCGAAAACGCGATCGCGTTCGGCGCGACCGGCATCGGGCTCTGCCGCACCGAGCACATGTTCTTCGAAGGCGACCGGATTGACGTGATGCGCGAGATGATCCTCGCCGAGAAGACCGACGACCGCAAAGCCGCCCTGGCCAAGCTCCTGCCGTATCAACGCGAGGACTTCACCGGCATCTTTAAGGCGCTCAACGGCCACCCGGCCACCATCCGCCTGCTCGATCCGCCGCTCCACGAGTTCCTGCCGCACGACCACAGCTCGCAGAACGCTCTCGCGCAGAAGCTCGGCGTCAATGCGGACAAGATCGCCCAGCGCGTGAAGGATCTCCACGAGTTCAACCCGATGCTCGGCCACCGCGGATGCCGGCTCGGCGTCTCGTATCCCGAAATCACCGAGATGCAGGCCCGCGCGATCTTCGAGGCCGCCGCCGATGTCGCGAAGAAAAAGATCAAGGTCAAACCCGAAGTCATGATCCCTCTCGTCGGGTTCAAGAAGGAGCTCGACCTGCAGGTGGAAATCGTCCGGCGCGTCGCGAAGGAAGTCATGGCCGAGAAGAAGATCAAATTCGACTACCTGGTCGGCACGATGATTGAGGTCCCGCGCGGGGCGATCACCGCCGACGAAATCGCGCAGACCGCGCAGTTCTTCAGCTTCGGCACGAACGACCTGACCCAGACCGCGCTCGGCATGAGCCGTGACGACATGGGCTCGTTCCTCAACTCCTACACCGAAAACGAGATCTTCAAGAAAAACCCGTTCGCCACCCTCGACCGGGACGGCGTCGGACAGCTCATGCAGATCGCCATCGAAAAAGGCCGCGGGACGAACCCGAAAATCAAGCTCGGCATCTGCGGCGAACACGGCGGGGATCCGGACAGCGTGAAGTTCTGCCACCAGATCGGCCTGACCTACGTGAGCTGCTCGCCGTTCCGCGTGCCGGTCGCACGCCTCGCCGCCGCACAGGCCGTGCTCGAACAGGGGAAGTAATTCCGCGCCCCGCCGGGTTTGTGCTGTGGCAGAGCGGATGCCGGGGGAGGCGGCATCCCTCGATTCCTTGCGCTGACGCTCGGATCAGGCGCGGGACCCAAATCCGCGCGTAAGAACGCGGGACGCAGGGAGTGCGGCTCGACAAACGATATATGAAAGGGAGGGGCGTCGCCCTCGGCGCCCTTGCTGTGGCAGAGAGGATGCCGGGGGCGACATCCCTCCATTGGTTGTGCTTACGCGCGGATCAGGCGCAGGAGTTCCCCGGTGGACTTTCGGGAAAAATCCTGTAGGGTGAATTATGATTTTCATCCGAAGCCGCAGGTGCCGCGCGAGGTTTTTTTGACGGGTGTTCCGGCCTTTGATCAGGAGAGGCCTCCGCGTGAAAACCCTTGAAGAATCGCCATGCAGACCGAATCCATCCCGATGAGCCAGAAGCCCGTAGCGGCGAAGGGCGAAGTGCATTCCGCGGCGGGCGGGGCCGTTTTCAGGAAGGAAGAAACATCCGAAAAGCCGGATCCCCGACGGGCGAGATCCCGCCGCGACAAGCGCATGAGGCGCGTAAGCATCCTGGTTTTTGCATGGGACACCGCGATCATCGGCGCCGCACTGACCGGGACATTTTTCCTCCGCTTCCATATCCCAGCCATACTCTCCAAGTTCGGCGTCCTCGAATCACCGGTTTATGGCGGGTCGTATGTCGAGCGCATCTTTGTGGCCGGGATGCTGATGCTCGCCCTTCTGTTTTTCTGCGACGCCTATCTGGGTTCGTCCGTCCTGCGTTTCCGGAAGTCATTCGGCCCGATTGGGAAAGCGGTGACGATTTGGCTTTTGGCCTATCCGGGGCTTTCATTCGTGCTGAAATTCGACATCGGCCTGAGCCGCTGGTATGTGGTGTTGGGGTTTGTTACGACGCTGTCCGCCCTGCTCGTCGGGCGATACCTGCTCCAAAAAATCTTTACGCTCACGGAGGTGGCGCGCCTTCTCCGCGAGCGGATCCTCTTCATTGACTGGAGCCGGAAGGCTGGCCGCCTCGCGGCCGCCACCCTCAACGACCCCTGGCATCCCTACGAGCTCATCGGCTGCGCGCCCAATCCCGGCGGGCATCTCAGCCACAAGCCACCGGAGGGAGTCCGCCGCCTGAACTCGTTTGCCGAGGCCGCCCGGCTCTGCGAGGCCGGCATGGTGGATATCGTGATCATGGCCGATGGCGACCGTTCGGAAAATGACATCGTGCGCGTCGCGACCGAGTGCGAGAAAACCCTCGTGGATTTCATGGTGATGCCGAACGGGTTTCAGGTTTTGCTCTCCGGCTTGAGCCTGACCACAGTCAGCGACGTGCCGCTGCTCGGCATCACCCGCCTGCGCCTGGAACACAATGTCAACGCGCTCATGAAGCGGGCGGTGGACATCGCTGGTGCCCTTGTCGGCCTCATCCTGTCGGCACCCGTCATTGCGGTCTTCTGCGCTCTGGTTTACCGCGAGTCGCCCGGCCCGGTCTTTTATCGCCAGACACGCGTCGGGCGGAAAGGCCATCTCTTCCCGATCTTCAAGATCCGCAGCATGAGGCTCGAGGACGCCCAGGGATCCGATTCCCGCTGGACAGTGAAAAACGACAGCCGCCGCCTGAACATCGGCGCCCTGATGCGCCGCCTGAACATCGACGAGCTCCCGCAATTCTGGAACGTCCTGCGCGGGGATCTGAGCCTCGTGGGTCCACGCCCGGAACAGCCGGAAATGATCAAGAGGTTCCGCCATACGATCCCCTTCTACAACGCCCGCCACAACATCATCCCCGGTATGACCGGCTGGGCCCAGATCAATGGGCTCCGCGGCGACTGCGACCTCGCGGAACGCATCCGCTACGACCTCTACTATATCGAAAACTGGAGCCTCATCTGGGACTTCCAAATCATGCTCCTCACATTCTTCCGCTGGAAAAATGCGGGATGAGGAGGGGAATCGGAGATGTTGAATGTTGGATTTTGAATGATGAATTGGCCGCCGGAGGCAGCGCGGGATACTCAATCATTCAAAATCTAAAATCCAACATCCAAAATTGCGCGCGAAGCGCGCCCTAAAAGTCTTCCGGTGCGAGCGAGCGCCAGTGTTTGAGTGAGGCGGCAAAGTCGTAGGAGAAGCGGAACCCGCACGCGACGAGAGTTTCGGGGATGATGTGGGTCGCTGTCCTGAGCTTCCGCACGCGGGCGGGGTGGATCGGGCTGCGCGGGCCGAGGCAGGTGTGGAGAGCGACGGCCGCAGCCTCGAGCAGCGGGAGGGGCAGGGAAATGACGGGCGATTTTTTTCCGAGCGACGCCTGGATGTGCTTGACCATGACCCCGAGCGGCTCGGTCGGGCTCTCGACATAGTTGTAGAGAAAAACCGGCTCGGGACGCGCGAGGGCAAAATCGAAGCTCTCCAGAAGGCCCGCGATATAGGCATAGGATTTGCGGATTTTTGGAGATCCGGGGAAGGCGAAATACCCGCGCTTGATCGCCCGGATCATGCGCAGGATGTTGCCGGGGTCACCCGGGCCGTAAACCACTCCGGGCCGGCAGATGACGAGCTGTCGGCCGGGCGCTGCGGCCTGCCATGTGCGGTGCATCCACTCTGCGGTCAGCTTGCTGATCCCGTAGGGGGTTTTCGGCCGGGTGAGAGCGGTCTCGGGCGTCGGGTTCCCGACCGGGCCATAGACCGCGATGCTGCTGGTGAAAAGAATTTTCCGGCAGCCGGTCTTCTCTGCCAGCGCCAGCACATGCGCGGCCCCTTTCAGGTTTGTTTCAAAATACTCATGGGCCTCGTGTCCGGGTTCGCGGTGCACGGCCGCGAGGTTGACGATGAGATCGAAGCGCGCTTCGGCGAGGACGGACGGCTCCCGCACATCCCATTTCACCACTTCCTCCCCGCCCTTGATGTCGGCGAGAACGATCGCGTGGCCGGCTCTGCCCCAATGTTCCGCAAGTTTCGTGCCGATGTATCCGGCTCCTCCAACGATCAGGATGTTCATGGCCGCTTGTGAACGAGCTTCGAGAGCAGGAGGGGGAGCCGGACGGCGGCCGCGTAGCGCGGAATCATCCACCGCGGGTTTTTCACTGTCCTCATCAGCCAGCCGAGGTAGAGCCGGTCCGCCCATCGCGGGATGCGCAACTGGCTTCCGGTGAAGAACGCGATGGCCGCGCCCGTGGCGATGACGACCGGTTTCGGGCCGAGCTCGGTTCGCAGGTAGGCGCCGAGTTTTTCCTGCCGCCCTCCGCCGATGCAGAGGATGATCCAGTCGGGGGCTGATTCCCGGCAGATCTCCCCCAGGACGCGATCCTTGAAGCACGCGTTCGTGGAATAAATGGGCGCGATGTAAAACGACTGGAGCGCCGCGTCGAACCTCTTCTCGACAAGGAACTCCTTGATCCGCCCTTTTTCTTTTTCGTTGGGCATCACCCAAAGCACCTTGCGTTGCCGGAACGGGATCACTTCGTCCGCCCCCTCAAACAAAAGGTGTTCCATCACCTGGTGGCCCGAGATCCTGGGCGGACGGAACCTGCCCATGACGAGAAGCAGCAGGCTCAAATACCCGCTGTCCATCACGGCGTGATCCGCCACGAGGTGCGCGTTCCAGAGATCCTTGTCGTCCGCAGCCAGGCAGAGCGAGGGGGCCGAGGGGGCGACAAGATATCCTCCCGACGCGTCCAGCGAGCGGAGCAGGTCGCCGCACGAATCCAGCCAGAAGGGCAGCGCAAGTTTTGAGTTTTTCACAATGGCAGATTCCCCGTCGCTTCTTCCTTCCACCGGGATTTCACCGGTTTGCACGGCGACCCCGCGCAGACCATCCCGGCCGGCAGGTCGCCGGTCACCGTCGCCCCCGCCGCAATGACCGCGTCCTCGCCGACACGCACCCCGGGGCCGACAAATGCCTGCGCTCCGATCCACACGCCGTCCCCGATCCGGATCGGCTCGTTGCGATACCGGAAGGCCGGATCCCGATAGTCATGGCTGCCGGTGCAGACGAACGCCCGCTGGGAGATGCACACCTGCGAGCCGATCTCGACCTCCGCGAGATTCAAAATAAAAACCTCCTCGCCGAACCAAACATGGTCGCCGATAACCGCCCGCCAGGGCATGTGGATGTTCACCCTTGGCTTGATGACCACGCCTTTGCCGACCTTCGCCCCGAACACCCTCAGCAAGCCCGCCTTGAACCCCGACGGCCAGGGAAGCGGACTCAAAAAAAACGCGCACTTGCACAGATACCAGAGCGCCTCATACCAGCCCGGACGCCCGCGCTCAAAGCCGGCCAAGGGATCAAATGTGTCAAGGCGTAAGCGGGTCATGGTGCTGAGTGAAAATGAAAAATGCGAAATATGGAATGGGAAGATTTCGCTCGGATCCGCTCCGGTAAAGGCGGCCCTCTGTCCTACTTCCTTCCCTTCCAGGCCTCGACGATTTGGCGGATGGTTTCTTCGAGGGAGATGGTGATGTTCCAATTCGGGAAGTGGGCGCGCATTTTGGAGAGGTTGCTGTAGTAGCAG
>JBAXXD010000032.1:0-36173 GCA_037128135.1 Verrucomicrobiia bacterium | reverse complement strand
CGGATGCGCGGTATGCCCGGTTTTTTCGTAGAGCCGGATCGGGTCGAACGGAAACGTCCGCACTTGCCGGATCGCGCGGCTGTCCGATGAGACCATCGCGTTGGCCAGCACCTTCCCCTGCCCGTCCAGCAAAGTAAATGCCTCCCCCTGGCTGCTGATGCCGAGCCCCTGCACCCGGTCGTGCGGGCACTGCGCGGCGGCCTCCGCGATGACTTCCAGGCAGGCGTCGCCGACCTGGCAGGAATCCAGCTCGGCCCAGTGGGGCTGGCTGGAAATGACGGCGTATTCTCGGGAGGCCGAGGCGAGCGGATGACCGCTGATATCGAAGACGACCGCCTTGCACCCGCTGGTCCCGACATCCAATCCGAGATAACTCATAGCCGATACCAGGCTTCGAGATAGCCTTTCACGCTCCGCTTCATTTCTTCGAAAACCAACTGCTGGCGCCAGGCGGTCGTGAAGTGGGTGATGGACGCCGGGGATCGGGTGTCCGCATTTGGCCCGAGCAGCCCGGCTCCGGCCATCCCGGATGCCGTCGCGGCCCCGCCCACTTTCGCCGCGTGAAGGACCATCTCGTGGAGGAGCGGTGCGGAAGAATCCCGCTCGAGGGCGGTCCACAGATTCACCTTGGCGATGCCGTCGGCAAAGAGGTGGGGCAGTTGGTCGTTCGCGACGGACGAAGTCCCGTGGAGAACCAGCCGCCGCCCGATTTTCGCGCTGATCTCCCGCGCCCGGTCGCGGGCATAATTCAGAGCGGAAACTCCGGCGCGATGCTCCGTGCCAAGATTGGCGACGATCCAATCCACTCCCGTCCCGGCGGAAAACCGCTCAGCTTCCTCCACGCTCGTCAACCGTCCACCCTTGGCACCGACGTAGTCGCACGCCCCCTCGACAACGATTTCACTTTTTCGCGCATCCACGAATGCGCGCGTCGCCTGCATATTTTCCTCAAATGGCAGCGTCGAGGCATCGAACATGATCGAGGAAAACCGCCTCAGGTTCCCGCGCCACAGCTCGGCATCCAAATCGTGCTGGATATGGTCGAGGTGAACCATCACGCGCAGGCGGCCAAACGGGGAATCCCTCCGGGTGAGAACCTCCATGTCCGCCAGGAAAAGTTCCAAGCCGACATGCCAGTCGCGGGTATGGGTATAATACGCGGTCTGCGAGCGTTCAGGATACCGGTTCGTGACGGCCAGCATCACCGGCAGATCTGGAATGCCAAGCGCCTCTCCACGATCCCTCACGGACGCCAGCACCGCCTCGGTGGTGGTCAGGTTTTCCGTGCCGAATGCGGGAATAACCCATCCTTTGCGATCCGCTTCGGCAAAGACGTTGAGGACAGATGTCCGATCGGTGACGAGAGGCATATCAACCTTGAAGCCAAGTGGCGTAGTCCTTGGTCAGCAGGTGGAGCGGAGCCTCGTCCTCCTCAATCTCAGGAAACCTCCCCACCTTTTCAAAGAAGCGGTTGTCGATGCGATCGTCGTTGACGCGGTTGACTTCGCCGACCAGCACCGTGCCCGCTTCACCCCAGAACTTGTGGTAAAGCCGCTGCGGCAGGCACACCGACTCGCCCGGAGTCAGTGTCAGCGTTCCTCCGGCAGGCACCGTCCGCCGGATGCCATCGCAGCTCACGGTGACGGAACTGTCCGCCAGTTGATCGTCTGTCGTGGAATTCCAAAGCTGGACGACCAGGTTGCCCCCGCCGCGGTTGATGATGTCCTCCATCTTCTGGTGGTGAAAATGCGTGGGCGTCACCTGGCCCGGCTCTGCGATGAGCAGCTTTTCGCCGTAGATCTTTCCAAGCGGCTTGGCGAGCTCGTCATAGGTTCCATTCCTCAGTGCCACAATCAGAAGACCGACCTTGGAAAAATCCCCGGAGCCGAAATCGGTGATGTCCCAGCCGAGTTGCTGGGCCACAATCTCCGACGTGTCGCGCTCGCGCCAGTCCTCGGGAGACCAATAGGCAAATGGTGGAAGATGGAACTGATGTTTGCTCAGGAAGGAATGCGCGTTGCGCATGATGGAGTTGATTTCGGAGCGTTTCATAAGCCGATGAGGTTTGTGTTAATGGTTGGAAAATAGGGATGGTTAGGATTCGAAAACGGAAAATCTTTGCAATGGCTTACCGGTTCCTGCTGGGTGCGGCGATAAATTCGTGGAATACCTCGAGCATATATTCGTAGTTTTCCAGTGGCATGCCTGGAAAAATGGTATTAGAAGTGGAGAAGATGTACCCGCCCCCGGGCGTGGCATTTTCCAGGCAGTATAAAGCCGATTTTCGGATCTCCTCGCAGGGGCCATCCTGCAATTTGTCGCACTGCACGTTGCCCATCAAAGCCATGCGTCCGTGCGCGAGACGCTTGACTTCGGCAATGTCCATGCCCGCCATCGGATCAAGGGACTGTAACGCATGCGGCTCGCAGGAGAGAATCTGATCGAGCACGGCCATCAGATTACCATCGCTGTGCACAAATGCCTTCGCCCCGCATTTTTTCACATGCTCCACCAGGCGTTTCATATACGGGGTCACGATCTCCGCAAAATCGAAGGGGCTGCAAAAGGGTCCGCCATTGTGCGCCACATCGTGGGGAAGATAAATAAAATCCGCCCCAGCCGAGACCAATCTTTCAATCGCTTTCAGACCTTCGAGGCAGCGGCGTTCCGCCTCCTCATGAATGCCTCGGCGGTTTTCGACCAGATCGATCGCAAACGCCTCCCAGTCGGTAATCGTGTCGATACACCAAAGGCTCCCGCCGACCATCGCGCCGATGGCGATGTCATCACCAAAGGTTCGCTTGGCGGCAACCACCCCATCGGGATCGCCCCAAGGCCAATAGACCGTCAGAGCATCCCAGCGATAGCGCCCGACAATCCGCTCGTAAATTTCCATGCAGGTTGCAATTTTCTTTTCCTTCTCCGATCCGGAGCAACCGGCCCAGCTCGTGCGATCCGGAAACTGCAGACCGAAGGCTTCCTTCTCCAGTTCAAACATCGATTCAAAATGCGGAGGACGATCTGTTGGTTCGAACCGGAGGGTTTTAAGAAATCGTTCTTTGCCCGTCATTATCTTTAGGTTAATTGAGAGCGGACAGCTCGAGGCTTTGCAGGGCTCCATTAAGAGTTCCGGCACCGGAACAGCGGCCTACCGTGAAGGCTTGCTTGAATGGCTTGGGCATCCCCCCACCCTTCATGGATTCCAGGTTGTTATTGAGGTAGAGGCGGGCACCCGCCGTATCGAACGTGATCGTGACGTGGTAGATCTTGTTCATCTCCAGGTTCGTTTTTCCGATAAGCATGGTTTGTTTGCCATCGGGCTTCGGGTAATACTCAAGAGCCAGGCGCAATGTGCGCGCGTCAACCATCAGCCGATACCCGCACGTTAGATATTGGAAGGCCTCGAAGATCCCGTAACCTTTTTTTTCATTTTTGTCCCAAGAGGCCAGGGAGAAACCGATCTTGACTAAAAAAGGTTTGTCCGAGTCAAAGCCTGCGATCTTGGCCAAATCCCCCGTGAAATACTGGCTCCCATCGAGCTTCAATCCCGTCTGGCCATCGAGCTCAACCTTCGTCGGCTCGTGCGGCTCGCCAGCATTTTTTTCCAATGCCAAAGATAAGGGCGCATTGCCGGCGCTGTCCGTGACTTTACCGTCCTGCAAATCGCCGAAATCCCATTTCCCCAAAGTGGCGGATCCGGAGTTGCCGGCCAGCGATCGCCCGCCGGTAATGCCCACCACTCCGAGCTGGGCCTCGCCCAAAGCTCCCACGATATCAATCGACTTGATTTCCTTTTCGGGAAATGGGTTTTTCCACTCGGTCAGGAACAGCCCCGCCGATCCCTGCACCCGGTTGTTGCCGGTCCAGCAGATTTTTGCCTTCTCTGGCTTTTGAGGTGCACTCCAATCATTGATTTCCATGCCCGAACGCAAAGGGAATTCCACGCTGGTGCCGTCGGCGTAATGGATGACGTATTTGGCAAGGGCAACGCCTTTTTCTGGAACATAATTTGCCGCATGGATGAACCAAAGCTGGCTGGCCTTCTGATTCACCGGGATATCTGTAATTTTGTCCGGCAGCAGCTTGGCGCGGTTAGTCGAACGCAAGGCGATCATTGCCTTGTCGCCGTTCTTTTTCGGATCTGTTAGTTTGAAGGGAACTCCGCAAAAGCGGTTATCCTCTGGGAACGGCTGCACGGCGACAGGGGCTCCCACCCCGCCGCCCAGGCCTGTGTGGTTGGTGAGAAAGAAGCACAGATCCGCCTTGCCCATGTCGAGCCAGCCCCCCTTGCCGTCCTCCGCAACTTCGTCCACATAGCCCATGTTGGCGAATTTCGCGAGGTCCACATGGAAATACTCAAACGCGGCGCCTTTGGGCTTTGCGATGATTGCTCCTTGATTTAACGCCAGTGCGGAAACGATTCGCATGACTCGTTCGCCCTCGGTATCGAAGGCTTTCTCCCATTCCAGGGTATCGAAGAGAACCTCCCCTTTTTTCACCGGAACGCCGACTAAGAGCGCTGGCTCCAAGAGCGGATCGCCCGAATGCAACGTCGGCAATGACAATGCATAACCGCCTATTTTTGCCGTGGGGATAGAACCTTCAAGGTAGTCGCCACGCATCTCAAGATCAACCTTGGCCCAGGCGAAATCGCTTGAGTTCAGGTTGTCCATGAGCGGAGAGTCCGAGAGCCGGACGGCCGTTGTGACTTCCGGCGGAATCTTTGTGAGCGCTGGTTTGAACGGCAGCAGGGGCGCGATGTTTGAGATGGTTTCCGGCGTAAATCCATGCAGCCAGGCCTTGCCTCCGTTTTCGAGATGCTCTTTGATTTGCTTGAGCTCCTCGGATGAGGGGGAATAGGACGCATCCAGAAAAACGGGCCCGCTGCCCTTTAGACCTTTGGTGAAATCGATACGGCAAATCGTGAAGATCTCCTCAAGCTTTTTGTTTTCTCCGCACAGAAGCCTTATCGCCTCCCGCTTTTCCGAATGGTGCGCCAAGCCGTAGCGGATCAAGCCGGCGATGACGTGATCGGCTGCCGGCTCGATCCCGAGCCTGTCGGTCAAGCTGAGCTGAGAAAAGAGAAGCATTCCTTTGCCATATGAGGTCTCGCACAGAGGCGTCCACTCCATCCCCTGTCCGCCCGCGCAATCGAGCATGACCTTGAAGTCCCCATCCACGGGTTTGCGAAAACTCAACTGGGCAACCAGGTTGTCCGGACGCCAGTATGAGAGCTGGCCGTCGTCGAGATGGGCGACGACGGGGTGGCCATGC
This sequence comes from Verrucomicrobiia bacterium, assembly GCA_037128135.1. GTDB lineage: Bacteria > Verrucomicrobiota > Verrucomicrobiia > Chthoniobacterales > Terrimicrobiaceae > QYQL01. The sequence continues at coordinate 30,899 of JBAXXD010000032.1, read as the reverse complement.
GAGCGTTTCCAGACGCGGCTGGCGACATGGCCTTTGTCCTGCTCAGGAAATCCTGTTCCCATGTATTCCCAGTTCTGCCGCTGCAGGAAGACGACGTTCCCCCCGCTGTCGGCGAAGTTGAGAACGGTCTCTTTGATCGGGGCCAAATCCGCATCGCCCGCCACCAGCAGCAGTCTTTTCCCGGCCAGCTCGTTTGCGCTGAGAGCCTTCAGGGGGATCAGGGAAAGCCCCAGCTTCTGCAGCGCCTTCGAAACTTCTCCGGATGGATCCCAGAGGGCAATTTTCGCGGCATCGATATCTGCCAGGCTGGTCTCGGGAAGAATGAAAACCTTTTCCGAATAGCGGGCCTGTTCGGGTTTGAAGTTATTTTGATCATAGCGCAGGCGCACGGTCAGCTCCCCACATTCAGGCCGTTCCACAACGGGTGGCGTCACGGGAATCTCCACGATTTTCTGCTCGCCCGACTGGATCGGAACCGGAATGGATTTTTCCCAAACTTTCCGGCCTTTGATGGTCAGGAAGCATTGCAGGCGCGCGTTTCCCAAGGGCGCATAGGAGCCGTAAAAGACAGCAACTTTGCGGGCCGCCGTTTTTCCGCCGTAGAAGTTGGGATAGAAATCGAGCGGCCGAACCGCGTCCCGCGGGATCGTCTTCTCCGCGTTGCCCATCCAGGGATTCAGGCAGGCGACCCCCTGGACACGGTAGGCATCCATGACTTTCATGAGCGCATCGGTAAAGCTGTTGCCGGGCTGGCCGCTCGCGCCAATTTTGTCCTGCATGGAATACTTCACCCAATTGTAGACATCCTCCCCGCCGAAGACGGCCCACGCGGCAGGGGGGCCGCTCAGATGAAAGTCCTCGCCGATCGAGAGCGGCTTGTCCCAATCGAATTCCGCACGCCAATTTCGGTTGCCTTTCTCTTTGAGCCAATAGATGTCGTTTGGCACAACCGGTCCGGAGTTGGCGTATTTATTTGCGAACTCGCCCTGCAATCCCGGGTAGTGGATGCTCGTCACATCGAGCAAACCATCCCAACCCACCTCGGCGTCGCCATCCAGCGGACGGGTAGAATCCATGGAGCGCACGGTATCGGCGATCGCCTTGCACGCCTTTTTCATTTCGGGATTCCCCGGAACGCTGCCCCAATACGTTTCATTGGTCATGTTCCAGATGACGATGGCCGGGCTGTTCCTGAGGTTTTTCATCACCTTGCGGATGTGAGTTTCGAGGTTCGGCAGCCAGATGTCCTGTTTATCGACCGGAAAAACTTTCGGGATATAGACGGCCAGCACTTGGGCAAGCGTCGCCCCCATCTCATCGCCCATGCGGGCGACCAGCGGGTTGTTGCCCCAGACCCGATAATGATTGAAGGGGTGGCCGATGGAAGCTCTCACCGGGTGGAATGGATTCTCTCCTCCGTAGATTTGCTGATAGGTCGAGTTCAGGTTTCCTGCGGCATTGTCCCTGTAGAGCGTCGTCTGCTTTCCATTTAAAAAGAACTGCTTGCCTTTGATTTCAAATTCCCGGAAGCCGAAGCGCTGGCTCTGCTCGTCGATGCGTGCCTGGGATGGGGTGTCCAACGCGCAATCCGCAACATACAGGAACGGTGTGTCGGGCGACCAAAGAACCGGGTCGGTCCAGCTCTTGGAAAGCACAATCGTTTTGCGCTCGCCCGCCGCCAACTCGACTGGAGAGCCGGAAATTTCCAGGCAGGGCCTGCGATCATTGTAGCGGCTGATCACACAGTTCGGGATGATCTGCGCTGGAACCTTCCGGTCATTGACAACCCCCACTTGAACCTCGATCGTCTTTTTGCTCACGCTCGTCTTGATGAAAATATCGTCAATATGCACGCACGGCACGATCTCGATAGCCACATCACCAAGGATCCCTGCCGAGGACGCACCATAAGGCGCAAGATAGGTTTCGTTCTCCAGATCAATGAGGGACTCCACACCAGCCAGGCCCACAACCAAGTCGTTCTCCTCACCCCATTTGATCTGGTCGGTGACATCGTAGCTGGTCGGCGCATACCCGGTCAAACACTCGCCGATTTTCTTCCCGTTCAACCAGACAAGAGTTTTATAGGTCATGCAGTTAAACGTCAGGATCACAACTTTGTCTTTCGCCTTCGCAGGAACTGGGAATTTCCGGCGATACCATGATGAGAGGTCGTTGCGGTCGGCGAAATTTGCCTTCCCTTCCCGCTTCAATCCCGCCACGGGCAGCGGATCATGGGTGTTTCCAGGAAGAATCAAGGAGGATTTCATCTGCGGAACCGCCTCATCCTTCCAGCCGTCCTCAGGCGCAGGGAAATTGAAGGTCAGCCCACGGTTGGGATGAACTTTCCAGGTTCCATTGAGATCAAGAAATGTTCGAGCGCGGGTCTGCACAGGGATCTGCGCGTCGGCGGAAAAAACGGAAAGGAACAATCCGACGCCCATCAAAAGATTTGAAATGGTTTTTTTCATAGGAATTCCGGAAGATCCATTGCAGCCACCTTTTAGCAAAGGCCGAGTTGATTCGTAACAGCTTGTTGGTTCAGGTGATTCTTTGCAGTTCGATCCCGTTAATTTCCACCCCGCAAGTGAGATCGACATGGAGCAATTCACTTTCAACAACGAGGTCATTGACGTCAAGAACATACGGGGTTGCGAAGCCGCCGGACAGAGCGAACGGGTCGATGGCTTGAGGCAAGATCCGCTCGTTGATCTGCACGGAGATGAGCCTCGCCCCCGGCGCTTGATTGAACGTCTCGGCAAAATGGAGCCTGACCCGATACGTTCCGTTCGGGAGCGGGATTTTATAGATGACATGGGTGCCCCAGGCTTCCGTCCGATACACCCCGGGAGCAACGGCATCGTGGATCGCAATATCGCAACGATCGGCCCAGAATGCGCCCAGCGACCCGTAGGCCGCATCAAAATGTTCCTGATCAGGGAGCCAGCGGTTTCCCTTGGTGTCTGTATAAACATTGGCGCTCCCGCAATTGATCCTGGCGCTCCCCTTGGCGAGATCATCGAGGAACAGTTGATGGTTTGCACCGGTCATCGCACGGCATTTCTCAACGACGGCGGCGGGAAGCCCTTCGATAGCATCCTGCAGGCTGATATTGTCAACCTGCTCTTCGCCGATAACCCCGCCGTTGTTCATCATCCGGCCACAGCAATGGTTCGACTTCGCCGAGACGTCCCGAACCGTAAGACGCCCGATTTTCCCGTCATTCACAATCATGTCGATCGGTTTTTCGGTGCGATTGATGCAGGTGAGGTTTTGCACGGCAAGCGAACCGATTGAGGCATTGCGTCCGACATGGACACACGGAGCAGAAGAATCCTGTTCGTCGCGGTGGATGTCACGCAGGCTGAGCGAACCGACATCGACCCCGTTTTCGACATAGATACAGGCGGAGTGCGATCCGTCCGAATCCGGGAGAGAAATATGTTTCGGATAATCCGTCACGGCCTTCGAGGCGTTCATGTTATCTATGCTAATCTGATCAAAAATACCGCGAGTATTCCTCTCGTGAAAAAACCTCGAGATCAGCACGACATTATGATGGTAGGTTCCAAAGATATTGCTGATGTGGATTCGACGCACCGGCGAGCCGGTCGACAACAGGCGAACCGCCCGGGCGCAGTTCTCGGCAAAAAGACCGTTAATCTCAATATCTTCAATCGGTCCGTGGCAGCCCGAAAAGCATACGGCATCATCAGCATTCAGAGCAACCATATCGTCATACGTCGCGCCTTGCAGATTGGAAATCCGTCCGAAACGACACCCCCCGTCCAAATGAATCCCGTCCATGCAATTTTCCGGAGGAGAATAATCGAAGGTGATGTTTTCAATCGTGAAATAGTGAAGCCTCGCCAGTTGCGCACCAAAACAGACGGGATTGCGCAACGTCAGCGAACTCATGGCGAAGTGAGTGACATTGACGAAGCGTGAGAGGATGCCGAAATAGCGGGCTGGATCATATGGCTCGTTCATTTTTCCGGCCTTATAAGCACCCCATACCGGGTTGGCCGACTGGTTCACCCCGTCCATGTTCCAGATGCCACCGGTCAGCGAAATGTTTGTATTTCCGGTTTCGTGATCAGCATTCGCAATCATCAGGCAGTCGCTCCCCGCCGCCAACCGGATCTCGCTGAAGCGATCCATGACGAGAGATTGATTGGAATGGATGAGAAGCGTTTTGCTGATGAGGTAATGCTCGGCGGGCGGCGGCAGATAAACGGTTTTTGCCCCGCTGTCCAGCGCGGCCTGGATGCCCGCCGTATCGTCGTGACGGCCGTCGCCAATGATGCCGGGAAAGTTTGACAGAGCGGGGCGAACATTGTTCCCCTGGAGCACTTCGGTTGATTCGTTTGTTGGTTTCATAACGCTTAGGAGAGGCTAACAGGCGAAATTTTCTTCGGGGTGGACGAAGTGTTTCAGGTTGGCGGTGGCGGCGAGCGGTAGCGGGGCGCGCTTGGGTTGGTTGGCAGCGAAGCTCTCCGGCGTCTCGATCCACTGGGCAGACTCGGCCATCAGGCGCGCATCCGGGAGGATGGGTGCCATCTGCATCCGCATGCCGAAAGGCCGCGGGCGGCATTCGTAGCATTCCTCGGGCTCGGGGCCGCAGCTCGCGCTGCCCAAGCCGCGAAGGGCATGGTCGAGGTTCAGGTGGATGCGGCCGGAATCGCGCAGGTCCACGGTGTGGGCGGCGCGGGCGAGGTCGAGCTCGGAGTAGCGGCTCGCGCTGAACCCGAATTCCTCCCTGCCCGTGATCCGCAATCCGAAGCCGTCCTGGTTTCGCAACGCCAGCCGCTGGATGCCGATCCGGGTTCCGTTGGATTGCGGGAAAACATACGGTGTGTGGAGTTCGTCCAGGCCCGCCTGATAATAGCCGACCCGTGCGGCAGACCGGCTGTCCGGGTAGCATTCTCCCGGACCGAGCCCGAACCATTCGACGTGATCATAGCGCCGGGGAAGCACCATCTTGATTCCGAGGCGTCCGACAACCTCCGGCCAATCGCCATAAGGCACTGCCTGAAGGTCCACAAACAAACGCCCGTCAGCAAGGATGGTATAAACGTATTGGCAATCGTAGGCGATGCTGAAGGCCTGCGGAAGCATCTGGCCTTCCACATAAACCGTCACGCGGCCGTCACCCGCCTCATATTCGAGCGCCCGGGGCCGGAAGAACATTTCGAACAGCCGCGCTTTCTCCCATTCTCCCGCCCGCATCATCCGCCGATGAACACCGTCGTTGTCGATGGGTGCCCGCCAAGTGTTGAGTTCGGGGCCGGCTTCGATGAGGCTGCGGCCCTGCACCTGCCAATCGGCGAGTGTCCCGCGCCGCCGGTCGAAGGTGAATGTGAAACCGGCTCCGCCAACACTCAACGCTTCTCCCGTGGTGAGCGTCTTGAGGCCGGCGCCCGGCACCAGAATCAAAGGTGCGACGGCAGGTTTCGTTGCGGGGAGTTCAAATTGATCCCATGCCACCACATGTCCTTTTTGCGCCCATGGCGTGTTCTCCTTGAGCACGAAATCGACGTTCAGATAAGCACCGGCATACGACGCGGCCGGGATCGCCAGCGGAATATTTAGTTCCGAGCTCTGCCGTGGTGGGACGGGAGGGACCGCTAACACCCCGCTTTGAATCGTCTCGCCGTCCACGGCGACCGACCAGCGGAGTTCGCACATGTCAAGCGCGGTAAAATCAAGCCGGTTGTGGAGCTGGAATTTTCCCTGGCACAGGTCGGTCGCGACCAACCGCGCCGGCTCCATCACCTTTTTGATTTCGTTGAGCGCGGGGCTCGGCGTGCGGTCGGGAAAGAGGAGCCCGTCGATGCAGAAGTTCTTATCCGAGGGATCGTCGCCGAAGTCCGCTCCGTAAGCGTAGAACGGCTGGCCCTCGGCGGAATATTTGAGGAGCCCGTGGTCGATCCATTCCCAAATGAAGCCGCCCTGCAGATGGGGATGCTTATACATTTCCTCCCAGAAATCGCGCATCGCTCCGGGCCCGTTGCCCATCGCATGGCCGTATTCCGTGGCGAAAGCCGGCCAGCCGCCGTGGTCCATCTCGCCCAATTCCCGGACGCGCGCGACATAGCAATAGCCGAACTGTCGAAAATCGGTGGCGGTCGGTGCTTTCGCGCTCGACTGCGGATAATGGACCGGCCTCGAGCCGTCGCGGGATTTCATCCAGCCGCAGACATTGGCAATATTTTCTCCGAAGCCGCATTCGTTGCCCGCCGACCAGATGATGATGCTGGCGTGGTTTTTGTTCTGTTCGACGGTCCGCTCGACGCGGTCGAGGTAGGCCGGAAACCACGCCGGATCCTGGCTCAGCAAACCCTGGTTGCCGCCGCATTGGCAGCCGTGGGTTTCGAGGTCCGCCTCGTCCATGACGTAGAGGCCGAGCTCGTCGCAGAGGTCGTAGAAGAGAGTGACATTCGGGTAGTGGCTGCACCGGACCGCATTGAAATTGCTCTGCTTCATGAGCAGCAGGTCGCTACGCAGGTTTTCCGGAACAGAGGCGCGCCCCTGAACGGGATCCCATTCGTGGCGGTTGACGCCTTTGAGCCGGATCGGTGCGCCGTTGACTTTCAAAAAGCCGTCCTCGATTTTGACTTCGCGGAATCCGACACGCACCGGGATAAACTCCCCGGCACCAACCTGCAGCACCAAGGTGTATAAAACTGGCGACTCGGCATTCCAGAGCCGGGGATGCTCTACAGGGAGTCTCATCGAGACCTTCTGCTGTCCCTCGACGCTGACCGTCGCAGACGTCGCGCAAACAAGCTGCCCGTCTCCATCAAATAGCCGCGCCTCCAGCGAGGATTCTCCGCGTCCAGCATTTTTCAAAGTGAGGCCCGCGACCAGTTCCGCCTTCTGAAAGCCGGCGGAGAGATTTGTTTTGATCTCCATATCCCAAAGCGAGGCGGCAGCTTCACTCCGCAAGGAAACGCTGCGGAAGATCCCGCTGATGAGCCACATGTCCTGCATTTCCAGATAGCTGCCGTCGCTCCAGCGATAGACGCTCACGGCGACGAGGTTGTCCCCCGCCAGCAGCGCGTCGGTGATGTCGAATTCCGCCGCCAGACGGCTCCCCTTGGAGAAGCCGATGGCGACGCCGTTGATCCAGACATGGAACGCGCAGTCAACGCCGTCAAAGCGCAGCAGCGTCCGCCGTCCGTCCCAATCAGCCGGGACGGTGAACATGCGCCGGTAGCACCCGGTCGGGTTGTCCTCGGGGACGTATGGCGGGTCGAGCGGGAACGGATATTTCGTGTTGGTATAACGCGGCATGTCATAGCCGTGGCATTGCCAGTGCGAAGGAACGGGCGTGACATCCCAGCCCAGATCGTCGAAGCCGCCAGATTGAAACCCTGCCGGAACGTGGCTGGGGCAATCGGCGAGGTGGAATCTCCAGTCGCCGTCGAGCGATTGCTGCCACGGGGAAGCCCCGCGATCAAAAGCCAGCGCGGATACCAGATCCGGATAGGCAAACCACTCGACGCGTGACGGGAGTCGGTTCTGATGCAGGAAAGCCGGATTTTCCAGCTCGGGGTGACGAGTTAAGACGGAGTTCATATTGTTCGTTATTTTAAGCCGTTCCGCAGGGTTTCTGTCATATACGGTCCCACCTCCACGCCGGAGGCTTTCGCTCCCGCCTTCAGTTTCTCATAGGTGTTAGCGGAAACGGATGGGGGAAGCTGGATGGCTCCGGGCGTGTCCAGCCATGCCTGGCGGCAGGCGGCAATCTCCTGCTCGCGAAAACCCAGGCTCCTCAAAACCTCGCCGGCGAACATCTGACCCTCCACGGCTTTGGCCGCCAGACTTCCGTCAAAGGGAACGAGCTTTTTCTCGGCATCTACGACCTTGACGAAATCGATCAGCGTCAGGCCGTGCGCTTTGGCCAGCACGCGGATGGCGTCGTTGTGTTCGCCGACATTTTGGTTCGGAGAAAATGCGAGGTCGCTATTGGAGGCATAGCTTGTCACGAGAACGGTCTTGATATGGGCCGCTTCGAGCTTCGTAATGATCGCTTCCAAGTTCTTGGTGAACGACTCGTCAACGGATCTTTGAGCGAACGCATTGTAATCTCGTGTTCCAGGGATGATCAGCGCGAGAACCGGCTTTTTGGCGATCACATCGCTGTCGAGGCGCGCGAGCATTTGCTCGGTTTTCTGGCCATCGAGGAAGATCCATGGGGCCTTCTTGACTCCAGCCTTGGCGAGTTCATCCGCCAAGAGACGCATGTAGCCGCTGGGGCTCCAAGCATAAGGAAACCCCTGCCCGGACAAAACGGCGATCTGATCGCCGTCTTTGATCGATATCTCCCCAAGGGCGAAACCTGCCCCCAACACCAGAGCAAGCCCAACAGCAGTAATCTTTGTCATTTGATCGATTCGATAAGAAAGTCCAACCCACCCTTGCCAGGCAAAGGTTTCACCTGCTGGGTCTCAGCGAATACCATCGTGGCATTATCCCGAGTGGTATATGCGGGCCATTGCGGCAGGCCAGTGCCATTTGGGTTTCCGGTTGCGGCAAAATTCGCCCAGTAGGCTGACATGATTGCCGCCAGCTGATAATCAGTAGCCTGCCATGGACATCGGCTGACAGCTTCTAAATTATCATAGGCATACGCCACCTCGCTCGTATGAAACGCTCCATATTTCACATAGTCTCCGAGTGCTGGTGGCTTGCGTGCGAAGCGGTATAGATAGACCGGATACTTGCTCTTTTCTGCTTGAAGATTTGCCCAAGCATAGCACTCAAACCCGAATATTTCATCCCGAGCCAGAGCCGCCTGCGAGGCTGCGGACTGTGCATCCGTATCGGAAGGGTATGCTTGCAGGAACCTTGCCGCATTTTGTCCGTATTTCTGTTCAGCCTGCTTTTTGAATTCTTCCGCCGTCATCGGAGGGCCGAAGGAAACCCCGTCATCTTCATTCCAGCCGATCAGCAAGGCCACATCGTTCTGCTTGCCGGCATCGAAGATATCCTTGAGGCCTTGCGGCAAGACATACCCATCGACGATCAGCCGTCGTGAGGCATATTGTTTTCCCATCAGCGCTTCCGCCGTGAGAGCCCGTAATTCCGCAAGCGAGCCACCCGTTACGACACCTGCATCTTCTGCTTCCTTCAAAGTGGCAGTGATTTTCCTCGGCCCGATTAATAAGGCGCCACTTTCTGCGATGGCTCTTTTAAAGAGCCCCTTGCCAAGCGGAGACGCGACCAGGCAGTTCACGCTCCACGACCCTGCGGATTGCCCCGCAATCGTGACATTGTTCGGGTCGCCACCAAACGCGGCAATATTTTGCTGCACCCATTTCAGGCCTGCGATCTGATCCATCAGCCCATAGTTGCCCGAGGCATGGTGCGGAGATTCCTTGGTGAGCTCAGGATGGGCAAAAAAGCCAAAGAGCCCGACTCGGTAATTTAGGCTGACAAACACGATGCCTTTTTTAGCCATCGCCTCGCCATCAGTGATCGGGACGCCGGCTCCGCCACTGTTGAGTCCGCCGCCGTAAATCCAAACGATCACCGGCCGTTTTTCGGTCGGTTTTTTTGCGCCCGTCCAAACGTTCAGGTAGAGACAATCTTCACTGATAGGAGTTTTGGGAATTTGAAATTCCTCCGACCACGGACCGCTAGGGCCAGGGATTCCCTGCATCGGGCTGGCAGAGAATTCATAGCATTTTTTGACACCGCTCCATGGCGCGACCGGCTGCGGCTCCTTCCAGCGCAAATCCCCCACTGGCGGAGCGGCAAAGGGAATGCCCTTAAACGATAGAACCTCGCCCGTTGGGCTTGGTTTTCCTGCAACAAGCCCGCCCTCAGTTTTGACTGGCTCCCACGCCGCGCTACTGCTCACGCGGTATGAATCAGAACTCGGATCAAAAAGATCGATGGGATCAATCCACTCGGCGTCAGGGTCGGCTGAGATCCTGGCGTAGATGCTCTCCAGCATCCCCCAAAGCACGGGGTCGTCTCCCAACTCGCAAGAGTGACCCCAAAAATAGAATGGCCCACCATTTTTTTTGGCGGCCTCATACCGTTCCCAGAACTGGCTGCTATTCCACTTGCAGCTCGATCGCAGCTCCATCGGAGAATCCAGCGGGAGCGGAGCGTCAGCAGATTTGGTGGTCCGGCCATAGAGGTATCCGGCGTCCTGCACCGCATCCATAACGCTTTTGTTGTAGCCCCCACCGGGATAGACAAACCCAACCTTGTCCTGGCCAAAGTTTTCTTTTATCAGAGCCATCGTCTCCATCAGAACACGCCGGCGGGGCTGGATATCTTCCGCTGTGACGCCATTCGAGAATCCGCAATGAGCTGCCACTTTGAAGCCCTTGTAAATCGTCTTCATCTCCTCGTTGTTCAGGTGTTCGACCTGGAACCCGCCTTCGGTTCCCTTAGGCATAAAAGAGAAAGCCGTCCCTTTTTCCTGGCTGAGTTTTTTCATCACAAAGCTGCGCCGTTCCTTCATGGGGATGATGTTGAACGTCGCCTTGGCCTTGTATTTTTTCAGGAGCTCGATCATCGGCAGGTCGGTGGTGAGGCTGTCGTCCCAGCATTGCATGACCTTTAATTTCCCTGGAGCCTTGGACGTGCCGGCAGCGGCCGAGCCGGCGGCAGCCATGCCTGCGGTCAAAATGCCAGCGGCCTGCTCCTCAACGGTTTTTCCGTTCCTGTCCGCGAGGGCCTTGAGCTTGAGGAATTCGTTGACCGACATTTCCGGCATTCCGACAGCGAAGGGATAATCATCCCAGCGCTTCCGCAAGGCGGCGACATCCGGTTCGGAAACGCCCAGCGTCCGGAGGATTTCCGCCGCCATGATCTGGTTGCCAAGGCCGTTGAGATGTGTCCCGTCGTAGGTGAGCCTCAGGCCCTTCCATCCATCCTTCTGCCGTTCTGCCAGTTCGTTAGCCATGGCGGTGTTCATATCCACCACGATCAAGTTGCGCTCTTTGCCGAGCGTCCGGAACGCCTCGGCGAAGGCCTGGCGTTTGAGAGTCTCGGGCGACTGGAGGCTTTCCCCTGCCCCAATGGTTGTGGTAATGAGAATCACTTTGATCCCGGCGGCGGTCGCTTGGTCGACAATCTTGGCAAGATTCGCACTGAACTCTTCCAGATCCATCCGGGGCGAATCGTTAATGCCGCAGTTTAACGTCATCCACGTCGGCTTCTTAGAAATGACATCGCGATCCAGACGGGCCAGCATATCCTGGGACGTATTTCCACCGATGCCTGCGGGAATCTTTCTCACGTTGATGCCGTTGGCTTTGAGCCCTTCGACAACAAGGTTCACATAGCCGTTCGGCTTTTGAAGATTTCCCAGTTGGGTGAGCGAGTCGCCCAGGAAGGCGATGGAATCGCCGTCTTTGATGACAACGTCGCCCGCCGCGAGGCAGGCGGTCAGCATCAAGGCGAGAGACGATATAACATAGGTATTCACGGCTTCGGAGGGAGCATAACCAATCCCGGGGTATCCAGCCAGGCCTTGCGGCAGTCAGCAACCTCCTGGTCGCTAAAGCCCAACACCCGCAAAACCTCGCCCGCGAATATCTGATTGACCAATGCCTTGGCAGCGGGGCTTCCATCCAACGGAACCGGTTTTTCGGCTTTATCCAGGATTTCCGTCAAATCGATCAGCGTTGCGCCATGCTCTTGAGCCAGCCCGCGGATGACCTCGTTATAGTCGGCGGTATTATTGTTGGGCGAGAATTCCGAGTTGCTGTTTTGAGCATAGCTGGTCACGATAATCGTTTTGATGTTTGCGGCCTTGAGTTTTGTCATGATCTCCCCGAGGTTCTTGGTGTAGGACTCGCTCGGGTGAGGTTCTGTCCAGGGATTATAGTCCGCACACATGGGCATCAGGATTGCGTAGGCGGGGGACGCTTCGATCACGCTGTCGAGGCGGGCGAGCATTTCAGCGGTTTTCACACGATCCAAACCGACACCAAAGGGATTTTTCTTGATTCCGCACTTGGCCAGCTCGTCCGTCACAAGGCGGCAGAAACCCGATGGCTCCCACTCCCAAAATTCCAGCCTTGCGCCGTCCAGGACGGAGATCGTTTCTCCGTTTTCGATGTTCATCGCCCGGGAGAGGGATGGGACGAGCGATATCAACGCGCCGAGCGCGACCATTTTGAAGTAGTGTTTCATAGGATTTGATTTCATAGGTTTTCTTAGTTGACGCATTCTGTCAATTTTCTGACGCCTGCTCTTCGAGGGATTTCGTTTTTGTGGCTTGGCTCATATTTTCTGTTGGTTGGCGGCTGGTTTATCTTGATACAAGGAATCAGGAGTTTCTCGGAACGACCACGGCGTTGGGCTGCCGTTTTATTACCAATGGCGGGCGACATACGGGTCTTCTGTCTCACTGTGAAAGTAAGGGGAACGCAGCACTTTCTGCCGTTCCTGCTCGGCCAGGATGTCCGGATCCTCGAAGACGATCACCGATACCGGCGCCACCTTATCGTCCTTTTCCTTGCGGATGGCCGGCGACCAGATGATCAGGCAGTTGTGAGCGGGAAATGGTTTCAGCAGCTCCGGGGGCAGCAGGAAGCAGCGCTCGGTGGCGAAGGGGTCAGTGCCTTTGTTCCGCTCCTTGACCAGCTCGATGAGTTTGCCGTTGAGTTGCGCCACGCAGCCGTCGGCAAGGCCGTTCACCAAGAGCCGCGGGGTTGAGCCCGCCGGGAAGGCAAGCGGAAAATGCGTGTGGAAGGCGAACGGCCCCGGATGGGCGTAGATCTTCTCCTGCTTAAAGGCATCACCGGGGGAACCGACCCAGGGGCATTCCCTGCCCTGATGCGGAAAGACATGCGACTGGAACTCCGCCGCCGTCATGGCGGCGGCACCCCAGCCCACCGGCACGGGGTCGACAGCCAAAGCCGACAGGGCCGACGCTCCCAGGAACAGAAGAAACAAAGATAGAACTTTCATGGCATTTTTTCGTTATGGCGAAATATTCCCTCGCCGTCGAGGTTCCTGATTTGCATGATTGCGGGTTTTTCTTTTCTCATAATTCTTCAGAAACCGTGGTGCCAATAGGGGTCGTCCACCGGGCCGACGTCGTGGAGGTAGGGGCTCTCGGCCAGTTTCCTGCGGACGGTCTTCTCGGGATCCTCAAAGATGATCTGTACCGGCCCCTTGCAGATGCCGCCACTCCCGTTGAAATCGTTGATTTGGACTTGGATCAAGTTGGCGTTCGGCCCTTGTTTGAACAGGTTCTTGGGGATCGGGTATCGTCGCGGAGCCTGCCAGTAGTCCTTCGGGTTGGTATCCTTGCCAGTGTGGCCGATTTTCACCCCGTTGAAATAGGTAGTGTCCTCGTCGTCCACCGCCCCCATGACCAGCACAGGCTCTGCGACCTCCGGCAAGGCCTCCTTCAGGGTGAACTGGCGCCAATACCAGAAGTAACCGGTGAGGCTGCTCCACTCGGGTTGCTGCGTCTGGAGGTAGCCGGGCACCGCAGCCCGGCGCCAAGGCAACGTCTTCCATGTATGGTGCAAACTCGGGCACGGGGCCGCCGGGTCTGTGACAGGCAATCCCATCCACTCGTACGTGCTGGCCAGGTCGATCGGGGCGGGTATCTTGTCTCCGCCGCGCGGCTTGTATAGCTCCAGCGCCAGCGGGGCGGTGACCTCGCCGGTTCCGCCAGCCATTCCCAGGCCACCGTTGAAATCGTAGTCCACCAGCAGCGCCACCTCATTCATCCCCTTCCGGAAAAACTTGGATAGTAGCGCGTATGACCGGGTCACGGTAGTTACGGCGTTGGGGTCGGTGTCGAGGCCGGTCCAGGCGACCTTGACGCCGTTGACATAGAGGGTGTCGGCACCGCTGATCCGCCCGACGCGCAGGAGGAAGCTGTCACTGACCGACGGCTCGAAAGGCAACTCGAAGTCCTTGTGCAGCCAGAACGTCCCCTTCCTGCCCAGAGTTGAAGGCCTGCCGGGGAGCTTGACTCCGCGCCAAGCCGGGTCGGCTGGCACAGGGCAACTTGTGGCATCGGCCTGGGCCGAACAGAACGTCCAGTCCCCGGCCAGGTCAAAGGTCTGGTCGAGCCGCAGGTTAGCGTTCGGGATCGCCAACAGCTTCGGGGGAGCCATCGCCACGCCGGCGTTGGCAAGCAGCGTGCGAACCAGCCGCTCGGTGTTGCGCGCGGAGTCCTTCAGCCAGTAGTCGAAAGTGATGTCGCCGAAGAGCGATGGCTCCACCTGGCAGAGCACGTAATGCCCCTTACCGTGAGGGATGTCCGCCAGCACGCCGGTGGGGAGCAGCACGGCGGCGCCCTCGGCCTTCTCGATGGCCACGACCGGGACGTTGCCCTTCCAGTAGAAGTCGCTGTTGCCAAGGCCCGCCAGCAGCGGCGCGGACGGCTTGCCGACGACCGTGTGGTTGACGGTTGCCTTCTTGGCCGTGACGGCAAAGGGCGTCCAGCCGGCAGCAAAGTCGGCCTCGGATTTGGGCAGGCTGAAGATGGTGCCGCCCGCAGCCGCAAAGGCCGCGAGTCCATCCTTCCAGCCCTTGAGCTGTTCCGGCGTGGCGTCGCCCAAGACCAGGATGTCAAGCCCGGCCTCGGCGGGGCTGGCGATCTTGCGAACGGACACATCGAGCGACTTGAGCAGCGCAGCGCCACGCTCGCCGCCGAGGTAGGCGGCCTGGCGCAGGACTGGCGCGGGGGCGGTCTGGACGTAGCGGACGAGGTTCTGGAGATAGCGCACGGCGGCAGGGTCGGACTCGGTCCGGCCGCAGACGTCGAGCTGGTTAAAAACGATCCTGGACTTGCCTGCCTCCAGTTCCCATGCGGCGGCGCAGTTGCTGTCATAGCCGCAATCGACGAGCGCCCGGAAGTTACCGGTGTCCGGCTTGATCGCCGTCACGGTGGCGACGTTGTGGGTATTGCCCCATTTGATCGGGCGGGGATGGATGGAGCCGTCGTTCCAGAGGTAGTTCCAGGTGCCTCCGTCGGAGAATTCGGCCGGGAGGGTGGGCTTCGCTTTGTTGCGGGCGACCTCGTAGCCGTCGGTCAAGGTGGCGGCGCCGCGCCAGTTACTCAGGCGCCGGTCGGGGAGACCGTCGAGGAGCAGGGGCGAGCCGCTGCGGCCGAAGACATCGCGTGGAGAGAGATACTCGGTGCGCAGCTTGAAGCGGTTGCGCAAGGCCGCCTCATCCTGTTCCATGATCAGCACGCGCTTTCCCTGCGCGGCCAGTTTGCCCAAGTCGAGGCCCTCGGCGAGGAGCTGAAACTCGTAGTTGAAGGCGCGGCGTCCGAAGATGACGGTGTCGAACGAGCCAAAATCGGCGTCGAACGTGCGGCGCTGGAACTTGACGCCCGCTGCCGCGAGCGCCTTGGCGGTGTCGCCCTCGGGATCCACCAGGGCAATGTCTCCCTGGTTGGCGAAGGGGCGCGGGACAACCACGTCGATGTCGCAACTGTCGGAGCGCAATTCCTTGCCGTCCTTGAGAATGGTGACGCCCAGCTTGCCGGAGCGGTCGCCGCCGGCAGGGATGGGGATGGAGATGGGAACGAAGGCATGGCCGCCGGGCGGGACGGCGGCGGCCTTGGAGCCGCTGGCGACAACCTCGCCGCCGAGCTCCAGCTTCCACTGGCAGGAGAGCTCGCCGGACAGGTGGGAGTTGTTGAGGAGCAGGACGCCGCGCTCGAGGGTCTCGCCGGGGGCGAAGATGTGGGTCTTCGAGGTGAGCTTGTCCTGCGTCCCAGCGAGGAAGCCGGTCAGCGGCGCCTGGTATTCCTGATAACAGAGGTCGAGGCGCGGGCCCATGTTGCTAAAGAAGAAGGCGAGCATGGCCAGGTGGTTGGCGCGCCAGTGGAACACCTCCTCGCGGATGCGGTCTTTCCAGAGGCGGTTGTGCAACACCTCGTCCTTCTCGTAGTAAGTCGTCCTGTCGCCGCCCATCCGGACTTTCGCCAGGGCCACGTCTCGCTCGAGCGGGTTCTTCACGGTGTCGGCGATCTGCTTGCGCTGCTGGGCGACCGCCTTCTCCTGGTTGGCCAGAAACTTCTCGTCGAGTTCCGTGCGTTCATAGGAGGTGTCGCCGCAAAAGAGGGCGGTCCACTCGGCGAAGCAGGGGAGGCCGCTGCCCATGAAGCCCAGGCAAAGTCCGTCGTTCCAGTTAGGGTACATCGGAGCGGCCTGCTCGGAGACGAGGAAGGGTTTGGTGCTGAAGGCACGCCAATACTCACTGCGCTCGATGAACTCCTGTATCGGCTGGAAGCCGGCATACTCGGTGATGTGCATGGTGTCGTTGATGCTGCCGGAATCCTGGGCGGTGGCCGGACGGGTGGGGTCGAGCTGGTGGAGCTTGTCCAGCACGCGGTGGCCCAGCTTGAAGGAGCGGACTAACAAGGTATCGCTCGCGGGGGGCAGATTGACCCAGTTACCGTCCTGGAATAATGGGTTATACATCGAGCCGTTGCGCGCCCGGTTCCCCCCCAGCACGCCGTGCTGGAAGAAGACCCCGGGATGGTTGCGTCTGACCTTGTTCTGGTATTCGAGGATGTGGGCGATCTCCGCCCAAGCGGCGGGGTCGTTGTCTTTGCCGCTCTTAAGCATTTCCTCCATGCGTCCGCCGATGTTTTGGACGCGCTCGCCTTCGCGGGTCTTGCCGGCTTCGTCGAGGAGCCGTGCGTCCTCCTTGCCATCGCCATTGTAGAAGGAGGCAAAGCCGAACTTCTCGCACCAGCGACTGTGCTCGGGAGCGTCGGAGATGGCACCCCCATAGCCGAACAATGTGATGGGGCGGCCGTTGAGGGTCAGGTCGGGGCCCTTGGCAGAGATCTCGCGGAAGCCGAAACGCTCCGGCCAGAGCGTGGCCAGGGGCTTGCCGTTGGCGTCGAGCAAGGCGGCGTCGAAGTCATAGAGGTAAGGGGCGTTCAGCTCCCAGAGGACAGGGTTGGCCCAAGGGGCGGAAAGTTCCACGACGGCGGTGTCGGCCGTTGCCGTGAAGCTGGTCTCCGGGATGGCCAGGGCACTGCCCCCGGCGTTGTCGGCGGCGGCCTTGAGCTTGTAGGTCTTGCCCGGCACAAGCCCGGAGAGCTCCACGGTGGCGGCAAGCTCATGTTTGGCGACCGACGGGCGGACCGCCACGCCGTCGAGCCGCGGCCCGCGTGGCGAGGGATAAAGCGTGATGTCGCCGCAAAGTCCCCGCTGCGGGCCGGAGGCCGCCACATGGATCGCGAGGTCGAGCGGCTTGCCCATCTTGGCGAAGGCGCTCAGGTCGAGGTCCCCGCCAGGCCATTTGACCGTCCCGGCCACCTTGCCGTCGGCGAAGACGGTGGCCACGTCCCGCGGGCCATCCACCTCCAGCATGACTTTTTGTCCTCGCCAGGCTGATGGTATCTCCACCTGTTGGCGATACCAGGCAGCATGGCAGGTGTAGCCAATGTTGAAATAGCCATCCAGATCGGCCCAGGCACCGCGAAGCTTGGCGGCCTTCGACCAGTCGGACGGGACGGCGACCGGGGCGGCCAAGTCCTGCGGGATGGCGACGGCGGCGCGGGCCTTGGAGATGTCGGGCTCATTCTTGCCGACGGGCAAGAAGTCCCACTGGCGGCGGAAGATCTCAAGCGGCGCCAGCTCGGCTGCGGCGAAACCGGGGGTGGTGAACTGGAGGTTGACTTTACGGCGGGTGAAGTCAACCGGGCCGCCGGGCTCCTGGTAGCTGGTCTCCAGCCAGAAATTGCCGGAGCGCGGCGGGGTGGGCAGGGTGAGATTGACGGACTGCGGCCCCTGCTTGTCCCATGCGATGGTTGCATCGTCGGAAACGAGCGTCTCACCGCGGCCGTCGAGCAATCTTAGGGAAACCTTCCCCTCCTTCGACCGGGCACCCGCGGGGTCGAGGGCGAGGTTGACCTTGAGCTTGTCACCGGCTCGCAGCAGGACGCGGCCATAGGGGTTGTCGGGCAGGATGGCGGCGATAGGGTTTGGGCGGAAGCTGGCGGGGTCGGTGTCGGTCGAGAGCTCGTCCACATAGGGTAGGAAGTCGGTGCCAACGCTCGTCACGGCATCGTAGGAGCCCGGGGTTGTGAAGGCCTTTTGCCCGTCGATGTAAACGGTGGCGGGCTGTTGTCCGGCGGGCTTGACGAGGTCAAAGCGGGTCCAGCCAGCGTGCCGGGGGGCGTCCGGCAACGGGAAGTAACGGAACTCCAGTGTCGGGTCGGCGAGGTCGGCTCGCCAGCCGTCGAAATAGCGGCGGATCTCGCAACCCACGGAGCTTTTCTTGCCGTCAAGCATCCGGGTGAAGCCGTATTTGACGTGGTGCCATTTCCAGGTGTCAATGATCTCGGCGTAATCGTCGTAAACCCAGATGGTCAGGACGCCGGAGGCCAAGGGTTCCTTGAGCGTCTGACTGAAGCTTAGCGATGGCCCTTGGGTTTTGTAGCATCCCGCCCCGGCGGCCTTGGTGACAGTCGCGAACTTGGCGGCGTCGCCGCAGTCCTCGGGGCTGTCGAAGTGGTTGGCCGTCCCGGCCGCATAACCCGTCACCGCCGGCAATATTGCCAGCAGCACCAACAGTTTCGTTTTCAATTGCATTGTCGTCCTGTCGTTCTCCGATATTTGGGTTTGTGATCAGTTACCAGTGCCTGGCGACATAAGGGTCGTCTTCGGCGGCGACCATGTTCAGGTAGTTTGAAGCGAGCATTTTCCGTTTTGCGATCTTCTCCGGGTCGGCGAAGATCAACTGCACCGGGCCGTAGCTAATGCCGCCATCGTTAATCGGGTCGTCATCCAGCAGCGTGATCTCGTTCTCCCCGGCCTTGAGCAAATCCGGCGGGATGGGGTATTTTCGCGGCGTATCGTAGGCCGAGGGCTTGGCAAAAAAGTTGTCTTGCCCGGTGTGGCCGATCTTCGTTCCGTTGAGCCAGGTGGTATCCCAGTCGTCCACCCCGCCCATGACCAGGAACGGTTCGGTTCCGGCGGGCAAGGCTGCCGGGAGCGTGAAGCTCTTGCGATACCAGAAGAACCCGTTGTATTTTTTCCAGTCGGCATGCTGGGGCTGGTAGTTTCCGGGCACCGTGACGTCGTGCCAGCGGGGGTCGGTGGCGGACGGACAAGGCTGCTCGGTCTTGCCGATGGCGCAGCCCAGCCACTTGCCTTCCAGGCTGAACGGTTCCCGCGCGGCGGCCAAATCTCCGGCCGGCTTGAAGAAGCTCAAGGTTATCGGAGCATTGACCGAACCGTCGGCGTCCCGCATGCCGATCGCTCCGGCCTTATCGAAGTCAACCCGTATGGCGATCTCGTTCCTGCCGACCTTGAGCAGCCCGGCGGGCAGGGCGTATCTGCGGGTCGTCATGGACGCATCGGTGGGCTGGTTGCTCAGGTCGGTCTGGCCGATTTTGGTGCCGTTGACCAAGGTGATGTCGCAGCCTCGGATCAGGCCGACCATGAGCTTGGCATTGGCTCCTGCGGGCAGTTCCTTAAGGTCGAAACTCCGGCGATACCAGACCATGCCACGGTCGCCGCCAGCCTTGCCTGGCAGGGCAAGCTCGCGCCAGACGGTGCCGTCGGCGGGACAGGCCTCCTGGGTGGGCTGGCCGGGGCAGGTTTCCCAAGCACCGGCGAGGTCAACCGTCGCGACCAACTCATCCTTGGCCTTCGGCGGGCTCAGGAAGTATGGGGCGGCCATCTCGACGCCGGAATTCGAGAGCAGGTTGACGAGGGTGCGCTCGTTGAATCGTTTCGAGCGGTCGAGCCAGAAACGCTTCTCCACGTCGAACATGCCGGGCTCGATCTGGCAGAGCACGAACTCGCCCTTGCCGCGTGGCACGCGGGCCAGGACGCCGCTATCCAACAGGAGAGCCGCGCCCTCGACTTTTTCCAGGGCGTTGATGGTGACGTCACCTTTCCAATAGAAGTCGGTGTTTCCCAGCCCCAGAAGCAGCGGATCGGCGGCGGCCTTGCCCAGGACAGTGTGGTTCACCGGTCTGGGCTTGGCCTCGACGGCAAAAGGCAGGCAGGTGAATTTGTCTCGTGGCAGGCAGAAGACCAGTCCGCCAGCCTGGGCGAAACCATCGAGCCCCTCGGGTGAGGCGTCGCCGCCCAAGATTAGGGCATCAGCGGGCTTGGCCTCAGCGAGGTCTTTAATCCTCTTGAAGTCAATGCGGAGGGACTCCAGGAGCTTGGCTCCGGCGTCGCCACCGAGATAGACGGCCTGACGCCATGCTGCGGGCTTCTGGGCTTCGGTGAAGTTGAGCAGGTTCGACAGGTAGCGCTCGGCGGCGGGCTCGGGCAATGTCCGGCCAGTGACGTCGAGCTGGCTGAAGACCAGGTTGCCCCGGCCATTCCGCAACTCTAAGGCGGCGGCGTAGTTGAGGGCGAACTCGCAGTCCACCAGTGTGCGGAAGTTACCGGTGTCGGGCTTGATGATGGCCACGGTGGCGACGTTGTGGGTGTTCCCCCATTTGATGATACGTTTCTTCTGCTTGCCATCGTTACCGGTGTAGAGATACCAGGCGCTCGATCCGCAGCCTACACTCGGCTTAAGGTTCTGAAGCGCGACCTCATAGCCGCTGGTGAGCGTGGCGGCACCGCGCCAATACTTCAGGCAGGCATCGGGGAGGCCGTCGAAGAGAGGGCTGTTGGCGAGGCGGGCATAGGTATCGCGTGAGGAAACATACTCGGTGCGGAGCTTGAAGCGCTCGCGAAGGGTCTTCTCCGACTGCTCCAGGATAAGGATGTTCTTTCCCATGGCCAGGAGAGCTCCGAGGTCAAGGCCTTCGGGAAGGAACTGCAGCTCGTAGTCAAAGGCACGGCGGCCGAAGACGATGGTATCGTAGGCCGCGAGGTTGACAGTAAATGGCACGAGTTGAAAATTGGCACCGAGCTTCTCCAGCGCAGTGGCGGAGTCGCCCTCGGGGTCCACAAGGGCGACCGTCTTGGTGACCTTGCTTGGCCGTGGTGTTAGGACGTCAATCCGGCAGCTATCGGAGCTGAGTGCCTTGCCGTCGGCGGAGAGTGTCATGGAGAGTTCTCCCTGGCGATCGCCGCCAGCGGGGATCACGACCTCGATGGGGAGGCGGTGCTGTCCGCCACCTGGGACGCTGAAGGATTCCTTTCCGTCGGCGACCGTCTTGTCGCCGAGGGTGAGCTTCCAGGAGCAGTCCACCTTGGCGGCGTCACGGCCGTTGTTGAGGGTCAGGACGCTGCGGCGAAGGGTTTCTCCGGGAGCGAAGATGTGGTCTTTGGCCGTGCGCTTTTCGGGCGTGCCGGCAAGGAAGGCTACCACCGGGGCGAAGCAGATGGGGCGAAGCGCGATATCGACAGTCGGATCAAACCAACTGCATATCCCGGCGACGCCGTCGGCACGCCAGTTAAGGATGTTCTCCCGTCCGCGCTCGATCCAGACTTGATTGCGGAGGCTGGTGGGGTCGCTGGCGCAGACCAGCGGGTAGCCGGTCCCGGCCCCGGCGATGCTGCGAATGCCTTTGGCGACGGCCCGCTTCTGGGGGTCAGCGATCTTGTCGATCTCGTCGAACCCGGCCAGGGCGGCCTTCTCGAAGGCTTTCAGGCCGGCGTCCTCATTTGCCTCACGGACGAAGACAGCATCGCCCTTGGTGACGGCGCACCATTCGGCAACCTGACTGACCTTGCGCGGCGAAGCATGTCCGCCTCCGCCCTCCCACGGAGAGTTAGTCCAGTCATTGATGAAGGGCGAGACGGTCTCATCCAGGAAGAGCGGCTTCACGCCGCGCTTGATCCAGGGCTCGTTGCGCTCGATGATCTCCTGCATGGGTGCGAAGCCGCCGTAGAAGTGGTAGTTGATCGTGTCATTGTAATTGTGGGTGCATAGGTCGTCCTGGTAGCGAGTGGGATCGAGCGAACGGATGAGGTTGTATTCGCGCATGGCCCAGGCGACGGTGCGCCGTTCCAGGTCATCTTTGGGGGGATTGAGCCACAGGCCGTCCTGAAGCAGCGGGCTCATCGGATAGTCATCGGTAGCGCCGATGGACGCGCTGCACCACTGCAGGACGCTGGGGCAGTTGCGGAAACGTTTTATGAAATACTCGACCTTCCGTGTCTCGACGTCCCAGTATTCGGGGGACATCTCCTTGCCCGCTTGAACGAGTTTTTGGACTTTGGCGCGATCATTGAATCCCTCGCTGGCATACATGCGGCGGGCGATGCCGGCCTCGTCGAAGAACTTCGGGTCGATTAAACTCTGGTAGCCATCGGTGCGGTAGGCGGAGTTGTAGTTCATGCGGAGCATCCAGTCGCAGACGCCGAAGTTGCGGGTCATGGTCTCATCGAAGAAGCCACGGTTGAAGAGGCTCAGTGGCTGGCCGTTGAGCGGCATCAGATGTCCCTTGGTCAGTAGCTCGCGGAAGCCGAAGCGCAGCGGCCAGAGGGTGTCGAGCACTTTGCCGCCGGCGTCCTCGAGCTTGGCGTTCAGGCTGTAGAGGAATGGCTTGCCGATATCCCAGAGCGTCGGGTTATCCCAGGGAGCCTCAGCCACGATGCTTTGAGTAGCGGCTTTGGCGGTGAACGTGACGGGCGGCAGAGCTTTGTCCAGTTGGCCAGCGGCGCTGGCACCGGCTTCGATCTTGTAGGTCTTTCCGGGGGTCAGCCCAACGCAGTCGAACTGCGCCCAGAGGCGTTTTTCCTCCTCGATGTAGGTCCGGACGGCCACGTTCTCGATCCCGGGGCCAAGGGGCTCGCAACGCAAGGAGACCTCGCCGCTCAGACCGCGCGGCTCGCTGAGTTCGCCGGCCAGGCCGCGCGACGCGTCCTCGTCCGGAGCGACCGGTCCGACCAGGAGCGCCAGGTCGAGACGCTTGCCGGGTTTGGCGAAGGCGGTCAGGTCGAGAGCCGCGCCGGGCCATCTGATCTCACCGGTCACCTTCTTGCCATTGGCGAAGACCTGGATGTCCCCCTTCGGGTCGTAAACGTCCAACAGGATGCGACGGCCGCTCCAGTTCGCGGGAACTTCGACCGTGCGGCGATACCAGGCGGCTGTGACGTCGGGGACGACGCATTGCCAGAGGCTGTAGTTCCTTGCACGTTGCCAACAACCGGAGAGCGGCTGGGCACCAGTCCAGTCCTTAGGAGGGGCGGATTCCTTGCCCGACGGGGCGGGAAGAAAATCCCACGGGGTGTCGAAGACGACCTTCTGCCGGGTTGGGTTCTCGAAGCCGGGCGTGAGGTATTGGACATCAACCCGTGAGCGGACGACGTCCGGCAGCGGCAGGCTCTGGTCCTTGTAGCTGGCCTCGACCCAGAACCAGCCCGAGCGTGGAGGGGCTGGCAACTCGACCGTCAGCGGCTTGTCTCCCTGCTTCGTCCAGTCAACGGCACTCGTGGCCTGGCAAAGCTCGCGCTCGGCGCCGTCGTAGAGTTTGATGGTGACTTCGCCGTCCTTTGCCCGGGCACCCTTGGGGACGAGCTGGACTTGGACGGGCAGCTTGTCGCCGACCCGGAGGGTGGTCCAGCTCGGAGCGAGCGCCTGGATGGCGTTTGGGCGGAAGCTGGCGGCGGAATCGTCGTAGCTGATCTCATCGATATAGAGGGGGATGCTGACGTTACTGTAAGTATGGCCGCCCACAGAGATGGAGAGCGAGTTGAGGGAGTAGAACTTCTCCGGGGTGCGGCAGACTTCGCGGCCGTCAACGTAAACGATGAGCGCCTGGGGCTCGGCTCCCGGAGGCTTGACGACATCGAATCGGGTCCAACCGGCGTGACGCGCGACGCTGGTCTGGCGGCTGTCGATGCCTACTCCTTTGGATCCGAACAGCCAGCCGCCGAAGGTGCTACCAGCATGATCGGCGAACCAGTAGCCCTTGGCGATACGTTTGCCGTCCTTCTCGATGGTGCCGACGAAACTGCAGTTCACGCCGGTGGTCCCCTTTCCCGCCTCGAAGATCGGGTCGTAGATCCACCAGGTCAGGACCCCCTCGGGACTGTCCTTGGGCAGGGTGATCCCGAAGCCGTTTCCGCCGGTGTTCTCGGCGCGGATCACCGCAGCGCCGGCCCCGGCGACCTTGGTCTCGGCGGTCCATTCAATTTTCGGATTCTTGAGCGCCGCGACCTCCTCGGGCGAATCAAAATGATAGCTGACAACCGGGGCCGCCTCCAAGCGGAAGCCGCAGAATAGGGCGAGGGCGAGGAGTTTCCATGGGGAGTTTTTCATAAACTAGGTTAAGATCTTATTCCAAGACATCCCTCGACGAATGTCTTTTGAGTTTCATGGCTACCAGTGGCGGGCGACATAGGGATCTTCGGTCTCGCCGACTTCATGCAGATAGGGTTGGCGAAGTTTTCGCTGGTGCTCCCGCTCGGCGAGGACATCGGGATCCTCATAGACGACCATCGACAGAGGAACCAATTTCGGATCCAGAGATTTGCGGATGGATGGCGCCCAGATTTCCAGGCGGGCATTGTCGCCTGTGACAGCACGCAGCGATCCGGATTCCAAGCGGAACCAACGTTCGACGGAGAACGCATCCGAGCCATGTTGGCGCGCCTGGATCTGCTCCAGAGGCTTGCCGTTATGCAGGACCACGCTCCCCTCAGGAAGCCCGTTGATCAACAGGATCGGCCGGGCGTTGTCGGGAAACGGATCCAGGTGGAAATGAACGTAGCAGGCAAAGGGGCCGCTGTGAGCAAATACCTTTTCGTTTTTAAAGCTGTTGGACGGATGGCCGACCCACACCCATTCCGCACCGGGCGGGACCGTCTTTTTCTGGAAGTCACCCTCAGCCACAGCGCAAACCCGCCACTCGCCAAGCGGAACCGACTCATTGGCCGACGCCGACAAGGCTATGAGCCCCAGCAAAGCCCCCAGTGCCGCATGTGTTTTGAGTTTCATGGCTACCAGTGGCGTGAGACGTAGGGGTCGTCCTCGGCGGCGACTAGATTTAGGTAATTTGAAGCGAGCACGAGCCGCTTTGCGACCTTCACCGGGTCAGCGAAGAGCACCTGGACCGGGCCTATGCCGATGCCGCCGTCGTTAATCGGGTCGTCATTCAGGAGGGTAATCTCATTCTCTCCGGCCTTGAGCAACCCCGGGGGGATCGGGTAGCACCGGGGCGTATTATAGGCGGAGGCACTATTGAAGAAGTTGTCCGGACCCGTGTGCCCGATCTTCGCGCCGTTGAGCCATGTGGTATCCCAGTCGTCCACCCCGCCCATGACCAGGAAGGGTTCAGCTCCGGCCGGAGGAGCCGAAGGCAGCTTGAAGTTTTTGCGATACCAGAAGAACCCGTTGTATTTATCCCAGTCGGCATGCTGGGACTGGTAGTTGCCAGGAACCTTGACGTCGTGCCAGCGCGGATCGCTCGGCGGCGGGCAGGGGAGCTCGGCCTTGCCGATGGCGCAGCCGCTCCATTTCCCCTCGAGGCTGAACGGCTCCAGCGCATCGGCCAGGCCACCGGTCGGCTTAAAGAAGTTCAGGCACATCGGCGCATGGATCGAGCCGTCACTGCCGCGCAGTCCCAGCGCGTTATCGCGGTCGAAATCGACCCGGATTGCGATCTGGTTCTTCCCAACCTTGAGCAGGCCCGGAGGAATTTTGTAGGTGCGGATCGCCACGGCAACGTCGTTGACGTGGCTGTTCATATCGCTCTGGCCGACCTTAACTCCATTGATGAACGTCAGGTCGCAGCCGCTCACCTGCCCGATCAGCAGTTCGGCGGAGGCACCCTCGGGAAGCGAGGCGATCTCGAATGTGCGGCGATACCAGACGGAGCCGCTGGCCTTGGCCATGTCGGGGAACTCAGCTTGGAAGCCGCCGGGCAGGCTGCATTTGCGCCATGCAGGCCCATCGACCGGGCAGACATCCTGGCCGATCTGGCCCGGGATGATTTCTGCCGCGCCGGCGAGATCAAGCGTCCCGGCCGGGTCAAGCTTGGCTTTCGGCGCGCGAAGGAAATACGGTGCCGTCATCTCAACTCCCGCGTTCGAGAGCAGTCCGACCACGGTCCGCTCGTTAAACCGGCGCGAGCGATCGAGCCAGAACCGCTTGGCGACATCGAACTTACCGGGTTCGATCTGGCAAAGCACGTAGCTTCCTTTGCCGTGGGGAACCTGTGCCAGGATGCCACTCTTGAGCAGGAGCGAAGCGCCTTCCACCTGATCCAGAGCCGTAACCTGGATATCGCCTTTCCAATAGAAATCGGAGTTACCCAAGCCCAGCAAAAGCGGGTCTGCGGTTGGGCCGATCACGGATTGATTGACCGCCTTGGCGCTGGTTTTTACCGCAAATGGCAGGAACCCGGACGCAAAGTCCGCCTCACTTTTTGGAAGGCAAAATACCAAGCCCCCAGATTCGGTGAAAGCCGCGAGACCGTCCTTCCAACCAGCCAGAGTCTTAGGATCAGCCTCACCCAACACCACGACGCTGGTCGGCTTGGCTTCGGCGGGCGCGGTGATGCGTTTGTAATCGACGCGCAGGGATTCGAGAAGCTTGGCGCCCTCGTCTCCGCCAAGGTAAGCCGCCTCGTGCAGATGCGGAGCCGGCAGATCCCGTGTGTAGGTCAGCAAATTCGCAAGGTAGCGGTTGGCGGCAGGGTCGTCCTGGGTCCGAGCACTGACGTCGAGCTGGTTAAACACGAGGTTGCCTTGGGCATTGCGGAGCTCCAGAGCGGCGGCATAGTTGAGCGAAAAATCGCAATCCACCAACGTGCGGAAGTTTCCGGTATCGGGTTTGATGATGACGACCGTGGCGACGTTGTGGGTGTTCCCCCACTTGATGAACCGGTTCTTTTCCTTGCCGTCGTTGCCGACGTAGGGATACCACGCCCCGGCGCGAAAGCCCTTGGTCGGGTAGATATTTGCCAGCGCGACCTCGGTGCCAGTCGTGAGGGTGGCCGCACCGCGCCAGAATTTCAGACATCGGTCGGGGAGTCCGGCCAATAGCGCCCCAACCCGTCCATAGACGTCGCGGGGAGAGGAGTATTCAGTGCGGAACTTGAAGCGTTCCCTCAGGGTTTTCTCGGTCTGCTCGAGAATGAGGATGTTCTTTCCCTGCCGGGTCAGCGCACCGAGATCGAGCCCCTCAGCAAGGCATTTCATCTCGTAGTCAAAGGAACGTCGTCCAAAGACAATGGTGCCGTAAGCGCTCAAGTCAGCGCTGAACGGCAGCAGTTGGAACTTCACGCCGAGCTTTTCCAGGCTCTTCGCTGAGTCGCCCTCAGGATCGATCAAGGCGAGGGGCTTCTTACCATTTTGGAACGGCTGCGGTGCGAGAATATCGATCGGGCACTTGTCCGAGGTGAGCTCCTTGCCGTCCGCAGCAAGGGTCAT
Source organism: Verrucomicrobiia bacterium (assembly GCA_037128135.1). Taxonomy (GTDB): domain Bacteria; phylum Verrucomicrobiota; class Verrucomicrobiia; order Chthoniobacterales; family Terrimicrobiaceae; genus QYQL01. Next base: position 3,639 of record JBAXXD010000032.1, on the reverse strand, counting down.
CGAGAGCTCGCCCTGGCGGTCGCCTCCTGCCGGAATCACCACCTCGATCGGCACAGCCATTTGACCGCCGCCGGGAACGACGAGCGTTTGGGCTTTCTCGGCCACCGTGTCGCTGCCGAGCACGAGCTTCCACTTGCACTCGACCGTGGCCGGCTGACGTCCGTTATTGAGAATGAGAACACTGCGACGCAGCTTTTCGCCGGGAGCAAAGAGGTGATCCTTGGCTGTCCGCTTTTCCGGGGTGCCAGACAAAAAGCCGACCACGGGCGCATAGATTTTTGGCAGCAGGCTGCTCTCGATGCCTCCTTCGCCGAGAAATGCGCACATCCCGCCGACGCCATCCGCGCGCCAGTTGAGAACCTGCTCGCGGGTCCGTTCCTTCCAGAGTTGATCGCGCATGTTAGCCGGATTTTTCAACGCCTCGTTGAAATACGCGCCGCATGCGCTGCTAATAGCACGGACGCCCTGCGCCACGGCCCGCTTCTGCGGGTCTTCGATCTTGTCGGCTTCATCCAACTGTTTCAAAGCGGCCTTCTCGAACGCCTTCAAACCGGCTTCCTCGAAAGCATCGCGCACGAAGGCGTCGGGGCCCTTGGTGAGGGCGCACCACTCGGCCACTTGGGGGACTTTGCGGGGAGAGCCGTGGCCGCCGCCGCCTTCCCATGGCGAATTGGTCCAGTCGGTAATGAACGGGGAAGCCCACTCGTCCATGAAGACCGGCTTCGTCCCGTATTTAATCCAATGCTCGTTGCGCTCGATGTCCTCCTGGATGGGCGAGAAGCCAAGGTAGCAGTGAAAATTGATCGTGTCGTTGTAGTTGTTTGAAGTAAGATCATCCTGATAACGGCTCGGATCGAGGGCGCGGATAATATTGTAGCACCGGTACCCCATGTCGATCCGGCGCTTGTCGAGGTCGTTCTCCGGGGCGCGCAGCCAGATGCCATCCTGGAGGAGCGGGTTCATCTCCAGACCGCACTCGGAGCTGTAGTAGGGGCCGCGCCAGATGAAGATGCTCGGCGAATTGCGAAAGCGCTTCATGTAGTATTCGATCTGGGCGCGGTAGGCGTCCCAGAATTTCGGATCCTGCTCTTTGCCCTGCTGGGCGAGCTGCGCGATGTTCGACTCCGAAAAGCCGTCGCTGGCGTTCATGCGGCGCGGGATGCCCGCCTCGTCGAAGAACGCCGGGTCGAGGCTGCTCGAGTATCCGTTGGTCCGGTAGGCGGAGTTGTAGCCCCAGCGGCGCATCCAGTCGCAAAACCCAAAGTTGCGGGTATTAGGTTCGCTCACTCCGCGCGGGTCGAACAAGCTAAGCGGCTTGCCGTTCAAGGTCATCAGGTGGCCTTGGGTAAGGATTTCGCGGAAGCCGAATCGCTCCGGACGAATGGTATCGAGGACGGTCGCATCGGCCTTCGTGAGCTTCGCATTGAGGCTGTAGAGGAACGGCGCGCCAAGATCCCAAAGTGTCGGATTTTCCCATGTGGCCTCGGCCGTGATGCTCTCAGTCACAGCCTTTGCCTTGAACGTGACGGCAGGAAGCGCCTGGTCGATTTTCCCTGCGGCGCTCGCGACCGATTCAATTTTATACGTCTGCCCCGGCGTGAGCCCGGCGCATTCAAACTGAACCCAGAGCTGCTTTTTCTCGACGGATGTCCGGATGGCGAGATTTTCGATGCGCGCGCCAAGCGGCTCGCTCCGCAGGGAAACCTCACCGCCCAAGCCCCGCTCGGAGGCTTGGGATTCCCACGAAGGAAGCTGGAATTTGTCGCCCAAGATTGCCTGGACCACTTTGGTTTTCCCATACAATGGCGTTGGAACGACGAACAGAGCAAGATCCAGCGGCTTGCCGGCCTTGGCTATGGACGTCAGGTCGAGCGTTCCGCCGGGCCAGCAGATTTCGCCGACCGGTTTTCCGTCCACGAACGCAGTGACCACGGTCTGGGGATCATGAATATCCAAGAGGATACGGCGACCTTTCCAGTCCGCCGGAATTTCCAGTTTTTGGTGATACCAAGCAGCTTTGCAGAGGCTGATATTTCTGACTCCGCCATTCCGGCCAAACCAGAGGCCGGTGAGCGAATCGGCCCCTGCCCATTCCTTGGGCGCAACAGCAGGCACGTCAACGGTTGTGGACGGAACAAAATCCCAGTCAGTATCCACAACAAGCTTGGCATGTGTCGGCTTATCAAATCCGGGAGTGAGATACTGGAAATCGACACGGGACCTGGTGACGTCCGGCAAGGGGAGATCTTTTTCGGAATACGTGGCTTCCACCCAGAAGTTGCCCGAGCGAGGGAGTTCGGGCAGTTCCACAGTCAAAGGCTTGGAGCCTTGCGCAGCCCAGTCGATCGTGGCTGTGGTGCGACTGATCTCGTGCTCGGCCCCGTCGTAAAGCTTGACGAGGAGCTCGCCTGAAGGCTGCCGTGCTCCCTTGGCGTCGAGCTGGAGTTCGATCGGCAGGCGGGCGCCGGCCTTTAACGTGCGACGGATCGGGCCGACGCTCTGAACGACATTCGGGCGATAGCTTGCGGGATCGGTGTCGTAGGAAATCTCATCGAAAAAGATGGGAAGCGTCATTCCGCGGGCGGAGATGGTGAGAGACTGGAGCGAAAGCAATTTCTCGGGGGTGCGGAAAATCTCGTGGCCGTCCACGCAGATGATGAACTGCTGGGCTTCCGCTCCAGGAGGATTGATAATGTCAAACCGCGTCCAACCGGCGTGGCGGATGGCGCGCGTCTCGCGCAGGTCGGTCAGCAGGCCGGTGCCGAACATCCAACCGCCAGTGGCTGCCCCGCGAAAATCCATGAACGTGTAGCCCTTCCCCACTCGCTTGCCATCCTTTTCCATGCTGGCGGTGAAGCTGCAATCCAACCACGTATTCTCCTTGTCCACCTCAAAGATCGGATCGTAAACCCAAAAGGTCAGCACCCCTTCGGGAGTGTCCTTCGGGAGGGTGAAGGAGCAGATGGCATTGTCGCTGCCTGGCTGTAAAGCCGCAGCACCCGCGCCGGCAACCTTCGTGCCACCAGCCCATGCGACGATGGGATTCTTGAGGCTGGCAACGTCCTCGGGCGTGTCGAAGTGATAGCTGACTGCGGGCACCGCCCCTAAGCGGGAGCAGCAGAACAGCGCGAGGACGAGGAGTTTGAATCGTGAGTTTTTCATAAAGTTTTAGGAAAATGAGATCGCGAATGATCAATCATCACCAGCGGTAGTAACGGTATGGGTCATCGCCCAACGGGAAGTCACTTCGATAATCCGGGTAATAGAAGATCTCCGGGGGTTGCTCCTTTTTCTGACCGGACAGTTCCAGAAAAAGCTGCGGATTCTCGCCTCTGATTCCGCCGCTGCCCCCGTGGTCGAAGGCCCGCACCGCGATCACCGCCTTGCCGGCTTTCACTAACTCCGCCGGGATGGTATAGACCCGCGGCGTGCTAAAGAACTTCGGGGTGCTGATGTCCATGGAGCCAACCTTGACCCCGTTGAAATAGGTCGTGTCGAAGTCGTCCACCACGCCGAGGTTTAATGTCAACGCCTTGCCGCTCCAGGCCTCCGGGATGTTGACTGTCTTTCGGAAGACCGCCTCACCGTCCGCATTCTCCCAGGCGCCGCCATACAATTCCCAAATGCCAGGCACGACCA
>JBAXXD010000031.1:0-37200 GCA_037128135.1 Verrucomicrobiia bacterium | reverse complement strand
AGGGTTGAGGCCAACAGGATAATGGAGAGAAGGTGGGGATTTGTGGTCATAAAATACAATTTGAAATTATAAGGTTGGTTGCCCGTCTTTTTTTGCCAGTTGCGTCTCGATTTCCTTGATAATGGCGTCGGCGAACAGCTTGCAAACTTCCTGCCCCCAATGAAGGCAATCCGAGCTGCCCTTCAGCGAAACGAGGCTCTGTTTCTCTGCGATCGCGTAGAGATCGACTTCGGGGATCCCCTCTTTCTTCATCACCGTGTCGGCGATGCCATTGTATTTGACAATCCTCTCGTTGAACGGGCCCTCCAGCGTCTGCGTCCCGTCAGCCTGGATCGCCCGCCACGGCGTGCAGCGGATCCAGATGAGCTTCGTGTTCGGCGCGGACGTTTTCAAAAAGCCAACCATGCGGGTGTAGTTGGGGACGATGCTTTCCTCAGGGCATCGTGTCGGCATATTCGGAGCCCACATGTGAAGCGTCATCGAGTTCCATGAAACGACATCGTAAGGGCCGTTGGAAAGAACCCCGGCCCATGAGCGTAAGGGAGGGAAATCGTCCCCTTTTATGTCCCACGCGAACCACCCGCCGCCGACCCAGTAGTCCACATAGGCTCGCCCCTTGAAATGCTCGGTGATGAACCCGCGGTAGCCCATGGAGATCGAGTCGCCGACCACCAGGATGCGAGGCAGCGTGGGATCTTTGATGACCGCCCGCTGCATGCTATACCCCTCGCCGGAGACGTTCCTCATCATCTCGGCGCTGCGATCGTAGCCGGTCGGGAACAACGCCTGGTCGTAGATTTTCAGGCCGCGCAGCTCGTAAGGCTCAGGCACGGGCTGAGCTTCGCTTTTGCTAGCGATCCACTCTCCGACCCAACCTTTGCCACCGATGGTCAGCGGCATCTGGCTCGGCTTGACTTCGCCCGTCATCGCCAGCAGAAGACCGTTCCTGTAGATGGAAATCTGCCGATCCTTGGCCACAACGGAATACTTATTGAAGGCCGCTCCATCGAGACCGTCACAGGACCCATTCCAATAGCAGTTGACCTCGATGCCGATCTTGTTGGAGCAGCCCCCGTTAAGGTCCCAGTCGGGCGGAAGATAGTTCAGGCTTAACCCGGCATGAGCTGCGGCATCCCTGTTCGAAACAAGGAGGAGGGTGCCCTCCATGCGCGGCAGCGTCTTGAAGTTGGAGGAGCGTCTCAGCTCGAACTCGATCGTGTAGTCGTTCTGCTCCCCAAGCGTTGCCGCCGGGATGGCAAACGAGTTTTGGCCGTCGAGCTTCACAACGCCGTCGACGAGTTCGATTTTTCCCTGGATCGAAGCCGTGTCGATCGGACTTTTCCCAAGCTCCCATGTTGGCTTGACTTCTTGAGATTCCGCATGGGCAGAAACGGTGAGTGCTAAAGTCAGTGCGGCGAGAAGTGGAGTTTTCATAAGATGCGGGCGCAAAAAAGACGAGGTGTTCTTTTGGGGTTCAGCAAACATTTACCTTTTTTTCGGCCTTGAGGAAAACTTTATTTACTTTCTCTGGTGAATGCGCGAGGCTTGAGCCGATCCATGAAACGTGTCACCTGCCGCGAGATCGGGGAAAAGCTGGGGCTTTCGCATTCGAGTGTTTCGCTGGCGATGCGCGACCATCCCTCGCTGCCGTTGGCGACGCGCGAGCGGGTGAAGGCGCTGGCGGATGAGATGGGATACCGGCCCGACCCGGCGCTGGCGGCGTTGAACGCCTACCGGCAGGCCGGCAAAGAACCCGGTTACCAGGCGACGCTGGGATGGTTCAACACCTGGCCGGATCCGGGCAAACGCTACGACGACATTCTTTTTCTGGGCGCGGAGGAGCGCGCGAGGAAACTCGGGTATGGGCTGGAGGAATTTTGGGCGCCAACGCCCGGACATTGGAAGGGGATGTTGCGCACGTGCCAGGCCCGGCGGATCGAGGGCCTGCTGGTGCCTCCCATGCCCACATCCGGAGACGAGGGGTTCTTCCGGGATTTTCCCTGGCAGAATTTTTCCTCGGTCGCGGTGGGCGAGCACTACGGGACATCCCTCGACCTGGTCATCAACAACCAATTTCAAAGCGCCGCGCGGATCGTGCGGGAACTTCATGCGCTCGGCTATCGGAAGATCGGCATCGTGATGCCGGAATCTTTTGCGCGGCACACGGAGTTCATATTCCTGGGTGGCTACCTGGCCGAATGCGCGAAGCGGAAGGTGCGTCCGCTTTTCCTGGTGGACGAGTCCGGGAGCGAGGGGCAATACGCCAAGCAAACCGCCCGATGGATCAAAGAGCACCGGCCGGAGGCGGTCATCGCATCGGGGCCGGGCGACATTTTTCCCGTGCTGCGCGAGGCGAAGATGCGGGTGCCGGAAGATATCGCCGTGGCCTTCGTCTCCCGTTCCAAAGAGCATCCGGAGATTTCCTGCATCGATCAGGACTACCGGCAGATCGGCATGGCCGGGGCGAACCTGCTCGTCGATCTCATGCGCCGCAACATGCGCGGCATCCCCGCCTCTCCCATGCGCCTTCTCATCGAGGGAACATGGGTCGAGGGAACATCCACCCCACCGTATCGAAGCGGCCGCGCGCGTCGTCGCAAGTGATACCAACTCTGTAAAACAAATGGACTCAGAACATCGGCAAGATGCCGATGCTACGTAGCATTGGCTTCCAGCCAATGATCCACTCCACTGGAAGAGATGGTATGATAGGGAGCGCGCCGCGGGTCCGGCCTTGGATATTGGAGATTCCTTGTTGGGTGTTGGAACTTCCTCCCCTGCAGAAAAAGCGGAATATCCAATATCCAACAAGGAATATCCAAGGTGGAAGGACAGAATGCCGGCGTGCCCGGGCGCCATTCGGGTCAGACCTATTTTTGTTTTTTGCGCGCTTCAGGAAAGTAGAGACGGTAAAGCAACTCCACCGCATCTCCCCGCGTCGCCGGGGCATGGAGTGTGGCGCTCGCTTTGACCCAGTTTTCCGGAACTAATCCCAGCGCGGTTGCCAGGGCGACTTCTGTATGAATCCCAGGATCAAGACCATCACCCGGAATAGATTTTTGCCAGTGTTCCATCGTTTCAGGCCAGGCTTCGCCGGGAGCGGATCTCACCAGCATAGAAATCAGGAGTGCCTTGGAAAGCGGAGAGGTTGGCAAAGGAATCTTATCGATTTTTGCAATCCCTTCCGCCGACGCCTGCTTCCAGTTGGCTGCGGGATCTCTTATCGCTTCCGCCTTCCATCTGCGGGCCTCCAGAATCAGATCCACCCATTCCCCTGCGGTGATGGGATCGGCAGGACGGAACATCTTCCCTGGTCTCTTCGCCCGGCCTGCCTCCAGTTGCGCCACTTTTTCATCCAGCGCGCTGTCCTTTAAATCGTCGTATCCACTGCTCCATCCGCCTGCCGGAACCTTCAGAAAATCCAGACGACAGACGGCCGTGCGACCAGCCCCGGTGTGGAGAACCGCCAGGAAGATGTTTTCCTCCAGCAAGGAAATGGGATCGATGAAAGCCATCTCTCCGGGAACCTTGTGCATCTGACCCGGCATTTCAAAATCCGGGGCACGGAAGAGCCGGTTGGAATCCACGAAGTTGATGAGTCCGTCGCGCCCGAGATAAAAGTTTTTCGTCCAGTTGAACGACTTGGGAACCGGGGAATCCACGGGATCGGACCATTTCTTAGCTCCGTCCAACCAGTAAACATATTTGATGTGACTGGGTCCGGCGGCTTTGACCTTCATGCTGACGGAAACAGCAGGCATTCCTTTGTTGTTAAAAAACGGATAGGTGGGACCAGATGTCGCCAAATCGTCCCCCTCCGGAGCAAAAATCATATCAGGCCGGTTGGGATGTGGAACCAGGCTGTCAATCATGGGAAGCTCCACACGGGTGCCATCCGCCCGTTGCCATGTTTCGCCGCCGTCATCCGACGCCGCATAAAACGCATGAGTCCCCTCACCCATCGGCGTGTTCGCATTCACAGCAAAGTGAAGCCGGTTGTGCTGATCGAAACACATGCCGACCATGTTCCAGCGATACCAGATCGGAGTATCTTCAGAGGTGAGGTTTCCCCATTTGTTGACGCTGTTGAAAAGGGTTTTCTCGAGCTGGACATGATTCACGGGATTTAGGGTTCCGCCTAATGCCACCCAGCGCTCCGCTTCCGGATCATAGCGATAAAGCCCGACTCCCCGGTGAGCTTCCGGGACATTTTTCCGATCCGGATTGGCGACGATGCGGCCGGCAAAGTAAAGCACCCCGTTCCGATCCCGCAAAAAGAAGGCATATGTCGCCGCAGGCATCGGAATCGTGCGCTTCGGATCCTTCCCCAGAAATTCGAATTCGCTGATGTCCCCCGGTCTTTTTGACCGCCAGTAAAGAACATGAGCCCCCTTGAACCGCACGGCGGTCAACTTGCTGTCGTTCACCCCGCCGTGCATATCGCCCGCAACATGGATGAAACCTTTAGCATCAAGCCCGAGGGAGAAACGGTTGTGCCCGTCATCGACCGCCTGATAATCCGGCTGTTCCAGTGAAGCGACCGCACGCGAGCCATCGGGCCGGATTTGAACGATCTGCGGACGACGCGCATCGTCGGGCCAAACGTAATAGACGTTGCCCTGGAAGCTGGAGAGCGGCGAATAGAGAAACGTGCCCGGGCCATTGCCCACGGGAGTTGGCGTTCGAAACAATTGCTGAACGCGCAGAACTTCCGGCGCAGCTTCTGCGGGCTGATCAACATCAAACCGTCCAGGCGGCCTGGAGGCACAAGCTCTTTCGCCCGCCGCACCGAGCAGCAGAACTGCTGATAGGGAGAGGATTTTTATGGGATGCACGGCAAAGAGGCTTTCCTCAGGGATGACATGGAATTGTATGACACTCTGGCCGGGTTGCGAAACTACCAGCCGCCGCACCACCAATACGGATCGCTGAGACGATCGACTTCGAAGAGGTAGGGGGCCACGGAGAGCCGGAGCTTGGCCGCTTCATCGGGGGGCAGCCAGCTGATCTGGACCGGGCCTTCGAGCGAGCCGGCGCCATTCAGATTGACGGCCTTGATGAGGATGCGGTTCTTCCCCTGTTTCAGCACTCCGGCCGGGATGGGATAAGCCCGTGGCGCCGAATAGTAGTTCTTCGGGTTTGTCAGCTTGTTGGTTTCTCCGATCTTTTTCCCATTGATAAAGGTTTCGTCCTCGTCATCGACTGCCCCGATCATCAGCACGGGTCTCGCGCCGGCAGGAATTTCCGGCACGTCGAAGTCCCGATAGCACCAGGCGGTGCGATTCGCCGTATCCGTGACGATCTTGGTGTCGGGCAGGTTCTTTCTTCTCCAGCGGGGATCACTATCGGCTGGCAAGGCGGCTTCGCCCTCATTGGCAACAAGAACGTTCCAGTTCGGGTTCGAGAGGTTGAGCGGAGGCAGACCGGCGAGGTTGACCTGCGACAACTCCGTCTTGATGGCATCCTTCTCGCCCCAATTCAGGCGCAATGGCCCGGTGGGAATTCCGCACTTGCCCTCGAGGTTGACCACGCGGATGAGAATCTCATTTTCGCCTTTTCGAAGCAGTGAGGGGGCGATGGAATAATAGCGGGGGGCCAGGAGCCAGTCGTTCACGTTGGTATCACGGCCGGTGTGGCCGATCAGGGTGCCATTGAACCAGATATCATCCTCGTCATCGATCGCTCCGATCTGCAGGCGCGTCGGCTTGGAACTGGCGGGGATTTCTGCCAGATGAAACTTGACCCGATACCAGAAGACGAAATTTTTTCGATCGTTCCACTCCGGGCGCTGATCATTGATGTAGCCGGGAACTTTGACCGGTTTCCAACCGGGATCGGTGGCCGCAGGCGGGCTCTGACTGTCGGGCGAAACCTTGATGCCTTCCCACGTCATGTTGGCGATGTCCAGAGGCGGGCGCTTCTCCGTTGAAGAAGCTGCCTTCTCATCGGGTTTCAGAAAAGACGGTCCCGTCATCGGCACGCGCAGATTGTTGAGCAGTGCCTGAACGACCCGATAGGAACGCTTCTTAGCAAACTCCAAATAGAACCGGGCATCGGTGTCGAAGGAATCCGGGGAGATCTGGCAGAAGACATACCGGCCCTGACCGAATGGCACTTCAGCAATCACTCCGGTCTCCACAGAAAACCCGGTGGCCGGCAGCTTATCCAAAGCCACCACAGGGATGCGTCCGGGGTAATAAAGCTCACCGTTGGAAAGTCCGGCGAGCAGCGGCTGGGAAGGCTTATCAATAGCTGTGGCATCAACCACCGCGTCCTTCACAGAAACTTCAAAGGGCAGCCACGCCCACTCGTCTTTGTTCCGGGGCAGGGAAAAGCAAACGCCGCCCTTCTCGACAAAGCGGGCGATCGGATCCTTCCATGATGCGAGCTGCTGCGCGGAAAGCCCATCACCAAGGACAAGGGTTTCCCCCGGCTTGATCGCCTCGGGAGATTCGATTTTGCGGAATGTCACGCGGAGACGATCCAGAATATCCGCTCCACGGTCCGCGCCTATATAGGCCACTCCGGCGGTCCAAGCCACTGGCCGTGACGGAGCAAGATCATTGAGCATGTTCGCGAGAAGGCGCTCCGCCGCCGGATCGGATGCCGTGCGTCCGGAAACGTCCGCCTGGCAGAAAAGCATTTTTCCTTTCCCCTCGTCGACCTCCAGCACCGTGGCATAATCCAAGCCAAATTCGGCATCGATGAGCGTGCGGAAGTTCCCGCGATCCGGCTTCTGAATGACGACGGTTGCGACGTTGTGAGAATTCCCCCACTTCATTTGGCGGGGATGCTCCTTGCCGTCGTTCCACATCACCGACATGCGGGCGCCGTTCGCTTCCGGTTCGGACATCTGGGTGAGCGCCGCCTCGTATCCATTCGTGAGGGTCGAAGCCCCGCGCCAGTAATTGAGCACGCTGTCGGGCAGGCCGGCAGTAACAGGATGCCCGCTAATCCGCCCGAACATCGCGCGCGGAGAAGCCGACTCGACCCGGAATTTGAAACGGTTGCGAAGGACATCTTCCTCCTGCTCCAAAACCAGCACCCGCTTGCCGGATGCCATGAGAGCGCCGAGATCAAGCGGCTGAGGCAGAATCTTTGACTCATAGGAAAATGCCTTCCGGCCGAAGACCACGACGTCATAGGCGGAGAGATCGGAGTTAAACGCGACCTTCTGGTATTTCACCCCGATGCGATCGAGCGCTTCGGCAGAGATTCCCTCCGGGTCGATGAGCGCCACCCGCCCGGCGGCAGGGGCCGGAGACGAAGCAAGAATTTGGAAATCGCGCTGGTCGGACGCCACGACCTTCCCCGCCTCCAATAATTTCACGACCAGCACGCCCGAGCTATCCTTGTTCTGATCCGGAAGCTTGACTCGGATGGGGACGGGGCGCTGCCCGCCAGCCGGGACTTCGAGATTTTCCGCCCCCGAAGCCAGTTCTTTCCCGTCGAGCGAGGCGCTCCACTGGCACTCGACTTTGGCAGGATCACGCCGGTTATTCAGGACGAGGAACTGCCGGTCCCAAGTCTCTCCCGGTCGCAAAACGTGGGTTTTGTCCGTGCGGCGCGCAGCATTTCCAGCGAGGTAGCCGGTCAGCGGAACCCAGAAGTCAAGGGCAGCCTGCCCCCTTCCATCCGAGAGCCCACCCCAGTAGCACAAGAGCCCGAGGCCTTCCGCCCGCCAGTTCAGCCATTGCTCGCGGGCGAGCTCGTAGTTGACACTGCCATACATTGAAGGGGCCGTCGAGTTGCGCTCGTAGGCGTAGAGCGGCCCAAGAGGTGGCGTCATCGTGTTCTTGCTGTTGGGATCACCTTTCCGGATGGCGGCAAACCGCTGCTCAAACTGGTTCAGTTCGTCCTGATCGACCGGCTGCCGATGAAAGGCCGCATCGCCCTTGAGCGCTGCGGCGCGCTCCGCAACGACCCCGAAGCGGGACGGCGAGTTGTGGCCGAGCCTCGAACCGGTCGTCCAGTCGGTGCCAAACGGAGCCGCCTGCTCGGTGATCATATAGGGCTTCGTTCCGTATTTGAGCCAGTATTCGTCGGACTCGATGAACTCCTGAATCGGCATAAACCCGGCGTAATGCGTGATGTGAATCGCATCGTGAAAATTGCCGGCATCCTGGCCGGTGGTCTGTTTGCGGAGATCGGAGCGATTCACCATGGCCTTGGCCTTGAGCTCCACAGCCAGAAGTTGCTGAAGCACCGGCCGCGACTCGAAGCGTTTAAGCCAGAGGCCATCCATCTTCGCGGGGTTCATCATATTCCCCATCTCCAACTGGCCGCCATTTCCGCCTCCCAGCAGGAAGAAGAGCCCGGGCTGGTTGCCATAGCGATGGATCCCGCGGTCGAGCACCCGCTGGAAGCTGTCCCAATAGACAGGATCATCCAACAAGCTCCCGCCTTTGGCCGCGTAAAAGTTGACGAGATATTTCCGGAGGGAAATCGAGGAGACGCCCAGATCCGACCCGAACCCGGCTTCGCTACAAAGCGCATAGTGGTCGTCCGCCAGCACCGAGGCCGGGCTCCCCGGCCCCGCATAGACATTGTGATGGTTGTCGCTGAGAAAGTTCAGGTGATTCCTCTCCATGGATTCCGCGACTCCGAAGTTGCCCGCGAGATTCGAGGGCATCGGCATAAACAAGTTCACCGGCTTGCCATTGATCGTGACCAGCCGGCCCTCGAATTTCACCTCGCGAAACCCGAACCGCTCCGGCCACATCGCATCGACGGCTTTCCCTCCGACGACCAGCCGGGCATCGAGATCATAGAGATTCGGCTTCCCCAAATCCCAGAGCTCGGCATCCGGCCACGGGATCGTGATCTTCACGATAGAGCTATCGGCCTTGAAGGGCGCGGATTTGAACGGTTTGACCGAGCGGCCCGATTTCGAGACGTCGCCTTCGATGACGTAGGACTTCCCTGGGGAAAGCCCGGCGGTGGAAAACTCGAGGCCGAGCGACATATCGGATACGCGTGGGGAGATGACCACGCCGTCAATTTTCGCGCCCATCGGCTCGGCAACGAGCGACACCTCACCGCCCAGCCCGCGCGCTTCATTTTTAAACTGCTCCGGCAGGCTCGCGCCTTTGCCCAGAGCTGCCGTCAGCGCCTTGGTCAGCTCGGCATCCGCCTCACCATCCACCAGTATCGCAAGATCCACCTTCTGCCCGGGTTTGACCTTTCCTGTCAGATCCACATCCCCACCTGGCCAGACGACTTCACCGGCGGCAACGCCGTTGAGAAAAACCTTCGCGGTATTGTGCGGCTGCTCGATCCGAAGCAAGATACGCCGCCCGTTCCAATCCTTGGGAATTTCCAGCGGGCGGCGATACCATGACGCCGTCACGTCTTTGTTGCGGCGATCCGCGCTCGAATACCAAAGGTTTTTGACCCGTGAGGCTCCGGCCCAATCCGCTGGCGGCGTCGTCGGATCTTTTCCGGTCGCGGGCAGCCATTCCCACTGGCCGGCAAACTCCTTTTCCGCACGGAAGTCCTTCGTCCGGGGATCGACCAGATACTGCACATTGATGCGGCCCATCGTGTCGCATGGGGCCACGCCTTCGTCCCGATAGGATGCCCTTACCCAATAATGCCGGGACTGGAGCGGAAACGTGATCGGGACGGATAGCGCCGCATCCTTCACCGTCGCCCAATCCACCGGCACCTCGACCTTGCCGACACTCTTTTCCCGCAGGTCCAGGAACTCGACTGATATCGTTCCCTTCGGCGCGCTGGCTCCCTTAGGATCCAGCTTGAAATTCAACGTCAATGGCTGGCCGGCGGCGAGCGTCACATTGTTGGCCTCGTCTCCGGCAGTGATCCCCTGAACGGCAGCTGGCCGAAACGAATCCGGATCGTCGTCCACCACGATGTCATCCACCGTGATGTCAGCCGCTCCCCAGAAGGAGCGGAACGAAAGGCTATTGGCCACGAACCCATCGACAGGAAAACGCAGCGCCTCAACTCCATCGAAGGAAACGATCACCAGGCGTTTCGTCCCCTCCCCACGCACAACAAGGTCGAACTTCGCCCAGCCCTTGTGACGCCTGATGCCTGAGCGCGCCCTGTCGTTGTCGCTACCGTTCGAGTAGGCCCACTCATAGTCGCTACGGTAGTTATCCATGCCCAGATCCCAGGATTTCGGCTTGCCATCCACAAGCTGAGTTCCGCTCAGCGACCAACCGGCACGGCTCCTCGAGCCGTTCGGGAACTCATCAAAGGCCGGATCGTAAAACCAAAATGAGATCCGGCCCTGGGTGAAATCTTTCGGTAGCGGGATCGTGACTCGCTCTCCGCCCAAAAGTGTCGGATGAATGAGAAGCCCCTGCTTGCCAGAATGAAAGATCCGGGTATCAGGAAGGAGTTCGCCTTCCTGCTTCGTCAAAGCTCGAACCGCTTCAAACTGGGTGCCGTCCTCGAAATCAAATTGCGTAACCGGCTTCGCCATGCTGGAGGCAAGGAGAAGAGGGAAGGCGGCTGCGCCAAGCAACCGTGCTGAGAATCGAGGTGACATCATAGGGTAGCCTTGGACAGGAGAGTTATTCGGCAGGGGGTAGTTCGTGGTGAGAGATGGAGCGCCGGATCACTCGATCACGACGACATCCGTCAGATTGCTCCGCAGGGCCTGCGGAATGCTGAAAGTCAGGCGGCCCTCGGTGAATTCAAAAGGAAGAGGCGTCCCGGATTGCAGCAACCGCACCGAGCGGGGGCTTGGAATGCCCCGGATGGCAACCACCGCCTCGTCGAACAACCAATCCACGTGAGCATAGGTCTTCCCGTCATTTTTCGTCAGGGGAACATTGGAATCCTCGGGCCAGGTTCCGCCCGTGGTTCCCACGACGGATTCGGAGTTTTGCGCCATCCACGCCTTGAGCTGCCGCATTCGGAGATAATAACTCTCGGGCATTTCACCGTGCGAATTCGGCGCGACATTAGGAAGAAAATTTCCATCCCAAGCCCGGGTCTTCGAGTATTCGCCGAGCAGCCAGCCCAGCGGCTTGTACACCTCGTGGTCGAGATACCCCCACGCCCCGTCGGCAAAGACATGGCAATACTCCCACCATCCGGCATCAAAACGTTCCGCCGGAAATTTGCATTCCGGCGTGTTGAAATCGCCGTAGCCATAACCCCGCGGATTCAGCAGGATCCCGGGCTGGATGGCGCGGATCTCCTGGAACGTCATCGCGCCCTCGGGCATCGGCCCGTCGAACCAAAAGATATCGATCTGGCCGTAGCGGGTGAGCAGCTCGGTCACGTGCCCATTGACATGGGCGCGGTAGGCGGCATCGAATTCCGCCTTCTCTTCCGGACTCATGGAGCTGGCATGTGCAGAAATGCCGCACATCAGCGATTTCACAGGCGGTTCCCCTGCCGTTGGCGGTGATCCGGCAGATTCCTTATCCCTCACAACCGGCAACTCATACGGCTCGTGGTTCATGTCGAGTGCCGGCTTCTCGTCGCCGTAACGGAATGACATATTGTGACGGTGAAAATACCAGTCGGGCGGAGAATAATAGAACCCGATCTTTAAGTCGTTCTTCCGGCAGGCCGCCACAAATTCGCCAACCAAATCGCGCCCACCAAGAAATTTTTTCGTGTTAAGATCCCCGAATTCGCTCGGCCAAAGACAGAACCCATCGTGGTGCTTGGTCGTCAGGACCACGTATTTGGCACCGGCTTCGCGTGCGGCCGAAAGCCATTTGTCCGGATCATAGTTCTCGCAAAGAAACCGCTCGGCCTGCTTCCAGTATTCGGTCGGGGGGATCACCGTTTGCACCGCGTAGATGCCGTGGTTGTCAGCCTGAAGCTTCGGAAATCCCGGCGGCCGTTTGATCATGCCCCAGGAGAGGTCGCTCTTTCCCTCCACACTGGAAATACCCCAGTGAAAAAACAGCCCGAGCCCGGCCTCGGCATACCATTGTGCGTCCGGGTGCGCGGTGCGCCGGTAGCCGGCCGTATCGTCCGAGATCGCCGTGATCTGCACTTTGTCATGCTGCCCTTTGACTTCGTCGTGAGGGGTGTTTTTGCTGTCAGGAGAATCGCTCATTGTAGGTGGTGATAGGGATAAAGGTTCGTCGGTGAATCTATTGGGTGGTCTGTTGATGTCAACAGATTATTTGCGTGGAGGGACGCACGGTTGATACCGCATCTTGGAAATAATCGGACTTCGCGGCGACCAAGAGGAACGGGCGTCCCGCCCGTTTGGGCACTGACTCTGCAAGCACAGGCGAGTGTCTTTCACGGGCGGGACGCCCGTGCCCCCTGTTTTGCGCTGGCCGCTTATCGCCCGTTTATTTCCAAGAGATGGTATGAGCCATGTCAAAAACGGGATATAAGGCGAAAGGTTTTGCGCGGCCATGATCGCGGCGGTCTTCGCCATTGCGGACCCACTCAAGGTGGTGGAGGCAGGCCTGTCGCAAATTCCGAGTCGTTCCCGGCTTTACAAAGACATGAGGGACATGAGCCAAGAAATAGGTCTCGTTTTCGTCTTGAATCGGGTGGATGGGCGAAAAGGTGATGGAATAGCGAATCCGGGATTAAGCCAGCGCGGGCTCTTCAAATAGATCGGGGAGGTTGACCCAGGTTGCGGGCTCGGCGGAGAGGCGGGCGATTTTTAGCTCAAACGCCTGCCAATCCATTTCGGTGAGCATCTCGTAGGAGTGCCCCATGAAGTAGAAAACATCGTCGACGGACTTGGCACGCTCGAATTTCTCCCAAAAGAGCGGGTCTTTGTAGTCGCAATGGGGATGAAACTCCATCGGGTTTGTCGGCGGAAACACGTGGTCGACCATGTGAATGGTTCGTGCATAGACATGTCCCGCGTCCTTCACGAGCGCCGCGGCAGCCGGGTTGTAGCTGCCGCCCGGATAGGCATAGCCGGTCACGGGGCAACCGAAATGTTGTTCCAAAGCATCCCGTCCCTCGCGGACATCGCGCTCCGCCTCATCCGATGGGACGCGTGCCAGCGGAGCGTGGCGGAATCCATGATTGGCCACCAAAAAGCCGGCGTAAACATCCCTGAGCTCGGATTTCGCCAACCGAAAGACTTCTTTGGTGTCCTTGTATTTCCAATGGCTAATGCGTTTTTCCTCGTGGAGCCCGAAGCTCAAATTGAATGAAGCCTTGGCCCCATAGCGGCGCAGAATTTCAATTAACCGGATATCGTCCACGACACCATCATCCCAGCATTGAGCAATTTTCATTTCTTCCTGTTAGGAACCATCTTTATTTTGATACGAAAACATACTCCCCCGACAAGACTTGGAAGACCGCATGGCCAGCGTCCATTTTTATGAATGTGACGCCATCGGCTTTCTCGGCGGGGAGCCCGCCCTCGCTCACTTGCTTGGGGGTGTCGGCCCTCACATGCACCATGGCTTCGACGCCAACGGGAATCCGGACTTTCAGTTCGATGCCTTCCGGGCTTTGGGCCCATTCCGAGCGGAATTCCCCCTTGACTGTCTTGAGCATGACCTTGGCCCACGGCAAGCCTGCTGGCATGAATGGCTTGACGTTCACTCGCCCGTATCCAGGGGCGTCCTCGTCGACCTTGATCCCACCCAATTCCTTATAAAACCAAGAGTCGACGCTGCCGCGCATGATGTGGTTGCCGGACCATCCCGTGCCCTCCACCGTCCACTTCTCGGTCAAGGTCGTCCTGCCCTTGAGCATATGGAGCCAGCTGGGGTAAGTGTCCTGGGTGGCGAGAAGCCATGCGACATCGCCACTTCCCTCGCGGGATAACAGCTCCATCACATACTTCAAACCGAAGATGCCAGTGGTCAGGTGCCCGCCCTGTTTGTTCACAATATCATCGACGAGATTGGCGAGCACCGCGGCTCGCTCTTCTGCTGGAACCAGACCAAGAAATAGGGGGAAGCCGTTCGTGAATTGGCTGCCGTCCTCATAGCAGTGCCCGGCCGGATTGAAGAAACGCCGGTTGAATGCCTCTTTTACGCGCCCGGCGAGCGTCTCATATTGTTCGGTGTCATCGGCACGTCCGAGGATCTTGGCGATCTTCGCGGTGATCTCGATCATGTAGTAGTAAAATCCGGTCGATGTTATCTCCGGCAAACTCTTTTTCCACCCTTCGACTTCGGAAAGCCAGTCGCCGTATTTGTCTGTCGGGAGAATGTCATTTTCCGTTCTGGACGAGAGGAAATTCACATGCCGTTTGAAGGCCTCGAAGTTGTCCTCCAACACGCTTGTATCCCCGTAATAGAGGTAATGATACCAAGTGACAAGGTGATAGCCGCTGCTAAACGAGGGGGCGGAGCCTTCCATGAGCTGCCGAGGCGCAATAAAGGAGACATTTCCACTCGGCTCCTGGTTCCTTCTGATGTCGCGCAACCATTTGGAGTAGAATCGGTCCATGTCGAAGTTGTGGATCGCCTCCTCGGCGGTAAGATGGGCATCGCCAAGCCAGCCCAGCCGCTCGGCCCGCTGCGGACAATCGGACGGATAACCCATCAGGTTGTTGAGCTGCGTTCGCAGGACTGCTGTATGAATTCGGCCAATCCCCTCATCGCCGCAGTCAAGCGTCCCGGCAGGCTCCACCGCCGAATGGACGTCCACGCCCTCAATATCCTCGGCTTGCAACGGATAATCCAAGCCGCTCACCTCGACATACTGGAACCCATGTTGGGTGAAGCGGGGTTCGAAACTCTCCAGTCCTCCTCCTTTGGCGATGTAGCGGTCCGTTGCCTCCGCATCATGGTTCTTCATGGTATCCAGCATCCCGTCCTTCAGATCCTCGGCATACCGGAATTCGACGATGTCCCCCTTCTTCGCCTTCAGCCGCACCCGGATCCAGCCGGCGAAGTTCTGTCCAAAATCGACCAGCGATTTTCCGCCGTCGAGTTGGGTCACTGAGGCGGGCTTCAACAATCCCGTGCGCTCGATCGCGGGCATCGCTTGGGAAAACAGTTGTCCTCTTGGGGGCTTGACGGTCTTGGCGCTTGCCCAGGCGGAGTCGTCAAAGCCTGGTTTATCCCATCCCACAACCTCCCTATTCGCGTCATAGGTCTCACCGTCGTAATGGCAGTTCCGGCGCACCGGGCCGTCCGCCACTTTCCATGAGTTGTCGCTGCCAATCATGAGGCTCGCGCCCTCGGCATCCGTCACATGCATTTGCAGCAGAGCTCGCTTTTCTCCATACCAGGGCGCGCGCCAGTTCCAGCGCTTGGGGAGGGAGTTGAACCAACCGTTGCCCACCATAAGGCCCAGCACGTTCGCTCCCTCTTTCAACAATGCCGAGACCTCGTAGGTGTCGTATAAGACGGTTTTGGAGTAATTCGTCTTGGCCGGGTTGAAAACTTTTTTTCCGACCCGCTGCCCGTTGATCGTCAGCTCATAAAGCCCGAGGCCGCACACATGGACGAGCGCCTTGGATACCGGCTTCGAGAGCGTGATGCTTTTGCGCAAAAGCATCGCATTCTCGTCGTATGTGGAGCGCTCCCCATTGATCGTCATCTCATAACGTCCGAGACCGCACACATGGACGATCGACGTTCGATCCCCATCGAACGTAAAACTGTCTTTGTCGTATTCCGTGGATTCGGTGCCTTCCACGTAGTCGGCCCCCAGCAGCAGCCTATCTTTATTGAAAACATAATACCCGTCCGCATTGACCGGATCTCCCCCATCCCCGCGTCCGATCCAACTGGCTTGCCACGAGGCAGAATCAAGGATGCCTGTGGTAAAACTGGCCGGTTCG
This sequence comes from Verrucomicrobiia bacterium, assembly GCA_037128135.1. Lineage (GTDB taxonomy): Bacteria > Verrucomicrobiota > Verrucomicrobiia > Chthoniobacterales > Terrimicrobiaceae > QYQL01. The sequence continues at coordinate 21,482 of JBAXXD010000031.1, read as the reverse complement.
CTGAAGGCGGACGGTTTTCCGTCCCGGTCCCAAACCTTGACTTTCCAGCAGTAGGTCTGGTTGCTCGCCAACGGTTTGCCGCCGTAGCGCACGGCGTTGGTCTGGCCGGAACGGATCATCCCCGAATCCCAGAGATTGCCATTGTCGCGACCCAGGTCCTCGAGGTTGTCGCTCACCAATATTTGATAGGCGATCTGCCTTTGCCCACGTTCGCGGCTTTCCAACAGCCAACTGAATTTTGGGGCGGGCGAGTCAACGCCCACCGGGCTGATGGCCGACTGGCATTTCAGCCAGACGATTTCGATTATTGAGTTTTGTGATGTATGTTTCATTCTAATCTGGCATTATGAATTTACCACGAAGTGCACGAAGAACACGAAGAGGGGGGCTTGTAATAAAATTTATTACCATTTCACACGCCCACCCGCTGGGTGAACGCATCGTTTGAGCCAAACACTCACAACCACATGATTGCCACCCTATTTTCTTCGTGTGCTTCGGTTCTTCGCGGTGCAACTGCCGATTCTGGGTTTATTCTCTTCTGGGTTTGGTTGTTATGATGTTTCCGGTGTTAAGCGGCGCCGGCAATCAAGTTTTCGCGAATAAACGCGGCGGTGGCAACCGGGTCACGCCTGCGGATGAGAGCCTCGACAGCGGGAGTGCCCACCCGATCCAAGATGGTTTGCAACCGCTGAAGAAAGAGCACGCTGCTTCGAACCGCCCCGCAACCGTCTTCGCGGTAGGGATATTGATCCATGGAATACCAGCCCGCATAGCCGGTCTTTTCCAGCCAATAGAGCATCTCAAAATACTCGACCAACCGGACCGAACCGACAATCATGTCGTCGTCCCATGAGCTGTAGTTGTCGTTGAAATGCATGTGGAAGAGTTTATTTCCAGCGCGAGAAAGAATGGCGATGGATTCCGCGACATTTTCATAGGCAAGGAAGGCGTGCCCGGTATCGATGGTGACGCCGACATTATCCATCCCGGACTCCAGCGCGACGAGAAGCGTATCGGCGGCGCGGGCGAGGTAAGAATGCGTGCGGGGTTCCTTCATTTTGTATTCGAGAGCCAGGCGCACGCCCTTGGATTCGGCATAGCAGGCGGCTTTTTGTATGCTGTCAGCCAGCCAGGCACGTTCTTCAAGGTAGTCGGCTGCCAGGCAGTAGTCGTAACCATCCTGCCCGGGCCAGACGTTCAGCAGGTCGCACTCCAATTCATGCGCCATATCCACCGAGGAGGTGATCTCTTCAAGCGCCAATTTTCGAACGGCGGCATCCGCGGAACAAATCGAGCCTTTCCCCCAGCATTTCCGTGAAAAAAGATCCGGGATAATCGAGGCGCAGCGCAAGTTGCGTGACGCCAGCATTTTTTTCATGTGAGGCGCGGTTTCCCGGGTGATGTCCCATGTGGCGACCAGCTCGATGCCGGTCACCCCATCAATCGCTGCCGCCTGATCGAGGAGCTCGTCGCGCCCGGGAACGTCCTTGTATCCGCTGGAAAGAAACCGGTCGCACGTGTTGCCGAGGTTGCCAAGAATAACTGCGTATTTTTGTTTTGTTGTCATATGAGTTTTATTTTTGTTGAACATGCTCTCAGGATTTTTTAAAGAATTTGGCGACCTCGGGTTTGACGACCTTGCCCATCGCGTTGCGGGGAAGTTCCGGGACGGTTTCCAGCAGGGAGGGGATTTTGTAAACGGCGAGAAATTCCTTCGCCCAGTCGCGGAGGGGTTTCAGAGCGAGCGACATTCCGGGTTTGAGCACGACGGCAGCGGCGACGCGTTCGCCCCACTCGAGATCGGCCACGCCGACGACCGCGCACTGGTCAATGGCGGGATGGTTGCGAAGTTCCTCCTCGATCTCGAGGGCGGAAACCTTGTAGCCACCGGTCTTGATGATATCCACCGAACTGCGGCCGAGGATGCGATAGACGGAGTTCTGGCACACGGCGATATCGCCCGTGCGGAACCATCCGTCGGCTGTGAATGTCGCAGCCGTCGCCTCGGGCTTGTCCCAGTATTCGCGAAAAACAGTCGGACCGTGGATCTGGATTTCGCCGGGCGTGCCGTCGGGAACCAGTTGGCCCGCTTCATCCAGCAGCCTGACTTCGACGCCGGGAAGCGGAGACCCGACATGTCCCGGCAGGCGCTGGCCGCGAAACGGATTGGAGAGGGCCATGCCGATCTCGGTCATGCCATAGCGCTCGAGCAGGGCGTGACCGCTGATCTCGCGCCATTTCTCAAACACTGAAACCGGCAGCGCAGCCGAGCCGCTGACCATCAAGCGCAGGCGGCGGGATCCCGCGCTCAGGGCCGCCTTCTCGGCATCGGCGGCAGCTTCCCAGAATGCGATCAGGCGCGTGTAGATCGTGGGAACGGCCATGAAAACCGTGAGCTTGTCGTCGCGGATGCGCTCCCAGACTGGCCCAGGCTCGAAGCCTGGCAGCATTTCGCACGAGGCGCCCGACCAGAGCGCGCAACTAAGGACATTCAGGATCCCGTGGACGTGGTGGAGCGGCAGGAAGAGTGCGATGCGGTCGTTCGCCGACCATTCCCAAGCGGTGACGAGGCTTTGGATCTGGGCTGTCAGGGTCGCATGCGTGCTGAGTGCGCCTTTGGGTTTTCCTGTCGTTCCGCTGGTATAAACGATGAGGGCACCACGGGAGAGCGGCACATCGGGCTGGCTCGCGGGGGCGGCGCCCGGGATCTCGGTGGTCAGCAAAAACCGCCGCCCGAGTGCCTCGGCGACCGGGCGCAGGAGAGATTCATACTGCGGATCGGATACCACGATCTCCGCGCCGCAATCCGAAATCACATACGACAGCTCATGGGCCGGATGCTGGGTGCAGAGAGGCACGGCGATGCCTCCCGCCTGCCAGATCCCCCAAAGCACAGCCGCATAGGTAAAGGAGGAAGGCACAAGGAATGCCACCCGCGCCTCGGCGAGATCCCCCGCCTCCCCGCGCAGCCATCCGCTCACGCGAGCCGAAGCCGCGAGCAGATCCGCATAAGTGTGGGAGCCGTTCCCATCGATGAGGGCGGCTCGTTCGGAGTGGAGGGAGGCGCGGCGGATCAGCGGAATCGAGGGGCGCGGGGAGGACTCGAAATTCTTGAGCCAATCCCGGAGATCGGGGGCGACGTGCTGCGTGAGCTTAAGGTAGGCGTCGGCGGTCAGGTGCAGTCCGTCCTCGACGTAATATTTTGCGATCGGAGCGTCGTCTGCGGTGAGGAAAAAGGGATCCGAATCGATCCAGAGGTCACCGGGCTGGAGCGACTTGCGTTCCGCCGCATTCGCTGCGGCGATCTCGTCAAATCGTCCCACGCGCTGCGGGGCCTTGATGATGGAAAGGCATGCGAACGGGATGGTGGAATCATAAGCGGTGAGGATTTCCCGAATGCGCCGGAAGCCTTCGCCCACATCGTCCGTCGAGGCCCCCGTAGCGACGTCATTGCTGCCCACATAGCAAAAAACGGCATCGGGTTGCTCCTCGGCGAGGACTTCGGCGAGCCGCTCGACCCAATACGTGGTCGTCGTGCCTCCGATGGCGCGATTGACGACTTGCCAACCCGGCATGAGGGAGGAAAAGTCGTGCCACACTTCCATGATGGAACTGCCAGTGAGGAGGAGTTTGGATGTGATCATTGTTTTTTAGGAGGCAGCGGGAGTGCCGGCGAAGTTGAGCAGGTTTCGTAGCAGGCGGTCAGCGACAGGGTCTTTTCCGAGGTTCTCGCGGATGTTGAGGCAGTTCATGATGATCCGGCCCGCGCCGTGCCGGTGCACCGCCACGTAGGGCCCGGAATTGTACCCGGAGGCGGTCACGATCCCGCCGCAGACCACCTCGTCCATGGCGTCGGGAGCATCCATGCACAAGCCTTCGCGCGGGGCGATATTCCGGTAGGTGACCCAGTCCAACAGGCCGGTGGGCAGCCCGTCAAAGATCGGATGCCGACGCGCCCAGTCGTCCCGGTGGTACAAACCCATCGAATCGATTTTTTTCACGGCGGGCGAGTGAAATGCGGCTAACGCGTCCGGCGCGCAGACCGATAGACGCAGCCGGCACCCGCAAGCACCTCTGACCACCTTGACCGCCAGCAAGTGAGCGCCTTTCTTGAGATCGATGAGCGCCCCGCCTTTGTTGAATTCGGCATTCCCCCCCCCATCGTTACCGGTGCGAAGCGTGTCGCTCACCACCTTGCCGTCCAGCCATGCCTTATACCAATAATCCGCGCCGAACTTGATCTCATAGGAACCGTCGTTTTCGATTTCAAATGGGACATAGATGTAAACAACGGCCTTTGTTTTGACTCCTCCGCCCGCCATCGACGTATTGACCCCGCCCCAGAGCGGCAACAAGTTCTGGCAACCTCCGTCCTCGCCCACTTCGACTTCATGCCGTCTGCCGATTTGTCCGCCAAGCTGGAATGTCTCCGGGATGCTGGAAAGCTGGCCAGGCTCCGGCTCCGGCATGTCATCCTCGAACTTCTCGAATACCGTCCAGCGCGCGGGCATGCGCGCCGAGTCGTCGGTCAATGTCATCCGGGGCTTCAGCATGATCGCCGTGGCCCCTTGCCCGACACGCCGCGAGAACTCATCCAACAAGGACCGGTTGACGATGCGGTTCCCGCTGATCAGGATGACTTCCCCGGCCGGGGACGCCCCGGGCGAGAACGGGCGGCAGGCGATGCCTTCCGACTTCAGCCATGTCTCCAACTCCGGGTCGTTGCCCCACAAGGCGACCTTGGCCTTGACCTCCGGCATCTGCGTGGAGTTCATGACGAAGAACTCCGCCACGTCATCCACGGCGGAAGCCCCTGAAACGAAACGCGCCGTCAGCCGATAGCGCCCGGCGGGGCCGTCCACCTTCACTTCCTTGGCCCAGACGGCCTGAGCGAAAGGCGGATTCGTCTTCGGGTCGGCGACATGGAGCGGAACGGTTTCCTTCAACACCGGTGATTGGTTGGGATCGAAGAGCGCCACTTCCACGCGGTAGTCGCCGGGAGTCAGCACGTCCTCGTTGGACAGGAACACCTCGGCCTTGACCTTGCCGCCCGGGTAAAGCGTCTGCGGCTCGACAAAGAGGCACCATTTCAACGGAGCGAAGCCGGTTCGGACCGCATCCACCACGCCCGGTTTCAAGTCGCGCAGAAAAGTGATCGGCCCCTCGCCGCAACTGACCTCGTCGTGCAGCGCCGTCATGCTGTAGCCGATGAGCTGGGGATTGGCGCGCAACGCGTTCATTCCCAACAGCCGCTGTGAAGCGTTCGTGCTCAGGGCCGCTCTGAAGAAATCCTCCGGGCGTCCGAAAACGCTCTCCAGATGCAAGCGGTCCCAATCCGCCATGAACTGGTCCAGTTTCTCCCGGTAATAGAGCGCGTCCATCTTGTCCGCCGCGTTCAGCCGTTCATAATAGCGAACAAACGTGGGCAAATCCAAGGCGCTGCCAACGCCGTACTCCGACAAGAAAAACGGAACTTTCTCCGCTCCATCCCGCCTTAACTTTATTTTTAGGTCCGCTTCGTTGTGCGGCACCACCGGATAATCGTGATAATCCTGGAGTTCCGAGACATCCCATGTCTTTGATCCGGGGCGGCTCAAGCTGCCAATTCCCTTGGCCCCGTCGTGCTCCCTGCTGCTGTTGAGGAGACAAACGCGCGTGTTGTCGAGCGTCCGCACTTTGGGCAGGGTGTCCACGGCGTGACGGAAAACGGTGCCGTCGCGAGTCTCGTTCAGGAAATACCAAAGGACGATCGAGGGATGATTGCGGTCGCGCCGGACCACGCCCAAAAGCGAGCGGTCGAACCGCTCCGGCATTTGGGGGCTGTCGCCCAAATCCCAGGAAGACGCCGACTGCTGCATCACCATGACGCCCAGTTCGTCGCACAACTGCAAATGGGCGGGGCTTGCCGCGAAGGGAAGGAACCGGATGCAGTTGAACCCCATCGTCTTGGCGTAGATAATGTCGCGCCGGATCATCTGCAAGTCGTTGTTCGAATGCAGTTTGATGGGCGTCATCCAAACGCTGTGGGCGCTGCGCACGAGAATCCGGCGGCCATTGAACCGGAAATAGCCGTCCTTGAAATCGAAGTGCCGGAAGCCGCAGCGCGTCGATTGCTCGTCCGCCGACGGGCTCCCCTCCGCCTGGAGCCGCGCCGAGACCGAGTACAAACACGGATCGTCCAAATCCCAGAGGCGGAACTGGGCGACGCGCAACTTCCCCTTGAGAACGCTCTGGCCCACCGGAGCCGTCCCCTCGACCGCCGTCTCGTCCGCGGTCCCGCCGCCGTTCGCTGGCGCGACGCGCAACCCAAGCCGGACTTTGGCCGCTTGCGGCCCGGCGTTAAAAACCGTCGCGTTCACGTCGATCTCGCCCGTCTTCCAATTCGGGATCACATAGAGGTCTTCCACGCGCAGCGCCGGGGCGGCGATCAGTTCCACCGAATCGAGAATCCCGCCAAAGTTCCATTCCATCCCCGGCCCATGAGTCACTTGTTTGGCGCCTCGCGCTATTTGGGTAAGGATCAAGCCGTCGATGGGCTTGTCGGTCGGGTCCAGAACCCGGACGGCAAGAAGATTGCCGGCGCCTGAATGGACGGCATCGGTCACATCCAAAACAAACGGTTCCTCGGCATCCTCATGGCTGCCCACTTCCCTTCCGTTCACCCAGACATCGCCTTTGTAATCCACGGACAGGAACCGCAGCAGGTAGCGCCCCTTGGGATCGGGATTTTGAGGAATCTCGAAGCTCTTCCAATACCAGACCAGCCCGAAGTAATTCGGGAACGTCTCCTGGATGGCGCTCGGAACAGCCACTGTCTTGGCCTCCGGCCTCGGGGCCACAAACCATTTTGCCTCGCGGCCTTGGTTGTTAGGATCGGTGGCAATGAGCCAGCCCGCGCCATCAAGGCTCGTGACTGGGGTGAATTTTGTGGATGCGGATGTTTTCATTTTTATTATTGCCCATTTCCCTTCATGAATACTTTAGTTTGTTCTGATTCATCAAAACCATCACGAATCCCATTGTCGGGCATTGGAGGTGGCAATGACATGCTGCGCCTCACCAGCCGCGGTTCCAGTAGGGGTCGTCCAGTCGTCCCACCTCGAAAATATAGGGAGAGGCGGACAGGCGCAGCTTGGACGCCTCGTCGGGCGGCATCCAGCAGATTTGGATCGGCGCAACGATGGAGCCTGGGCCGGGGGGAAGATTGTTGACCTTGACGACGATCCGGTTCGCGCCAACCTTCAACAATCCCGCCGGAATGGCATAGGCGCGCTGGGCCGTATAATAGTTCTTGGGGTTGGTGTCCTTGCCGATATGCCCGACTTTTTGTCCGTTGATATACGTCTCGTCCTCGTCGTCAACGGCGCCGATCACCAGCACCGGGCGCGCGCCGGCAGGGATCTCTTTTATATTGATGTCCCTGCGGCACCAGACGGAGCGGTTTTCCAAATCGATGACCGGCCCCGGCACATATTTGCTCTTCCAGCGGGGATCGGTGTCCGCCGGTTGAACCGCTTCCCCCGCATCCGCGAGGAGGACGAGCCACTGCCCGACAAGATCGAGCGGGGGGCGGCTGGCCAGATCCATGAGCGACACCTCCGTCTTCGGCTTCTCGTCGGCGCCCCAGATCATCCGAGCGGGGCCGGCGCTGATTCCGCATGCGCCCCCGAGATTGACGATCCTAATGAGCAGTTCGTTCTCGCCTTCCCTGAGGAGCTTGGCGGGGACAGGGTAGAACCGCGGCGCGGTCAGCCAGTCGTTCACATGGTTGTCGCGTCCGGTATGACCGACCGGTGTCCCGTTGAGCGAGATGTCGTCCTCGTCTTTAATCGCCCCGATGTGCAGATTGGATGCCGCCGACAATGCGGGAAGTTTATCAATTGTGAAGCGGCAGCGATACCAGAAGACAGCGGAGTTTTTCCAATCCGGACGCTGCTCGTCAACGTAGCCGGGGACAGTGACCGGTTTCCATCTCGGGTCTGACGGGGACGGCGTCGAACTGTCACCGGCCTCGGTTTTGAGTCCCGCCCATGTTGCGGTTGCGAGGTCGAGCGGCGGGCGTTTCGCCACGGTCGGACTGTCCGCTGCGGGCGCGAGGAAACGGGGCGGAGCCATCGGCGCGCCCAGATTGTTGAGGAGTGCCTGGAAGACCCGATACGAGCGCTTTTTGGCATCCGCCAGATTGGGTTTGGCCGCCGTGTCAAACGAGTCCGGCGCGACCTGACAGAAGATATAGCGGCCTTTGCCGCGCGGCACCTCCGCGATCACGCCGGGGTCAAGCCGGAACCCTTCCGCCGGGATTTTGTCCAGTGTCACGAGCGGGATCCTGGCGGGATAGAAAAGCTCGCTGTTGGAAAGCCCCGCAAGCAATGGACGCGCCGGTTTGTCGATGATCGTCGCGTCAACGAGTGAGTCCTTGGCCGAGACATCGAACGGGAGCCAAGCCCATTCCTCCTTGCCGCGCGGCAGGGAAAGGCATGTCCCACCGTTTTCCACAAAGCGGGAGATGGATGGTTTCACGGAGGCCAGGGTCTCCGGTGTCAGGCCATCACCGAGGACGAGTGTCTCGCCGGGCTTGACTTCGTCCGGGGAGTTGACCTTGCGGAAAGACACTTGCAGGCGTTCAAGAAGGTCGGCCCCTTTTTCTCCGCCGAGGTAGGCAGCGCCGGAGCTCCAGTTCACCGGGCGTGCGCCGCCGAGATAGCCGACCATGTTGGCGAGCAACCTTTCGGCCGCAGGCTCCGCGGCGCTGCGGCCGGAGACATCGGCCTGACAGAAAAGCATCCTGCCCGGGCCCTGTTCCAGTTCCATCACCGCGGCGTAATCAAGCCCGAATTCGCAGTCCACGAGCGTGCGGAAATTGCCGCGGTCGGGCTTGTTGATGACGACCGTGGCCACGTTATGATTGTTGCCCCACTTCATAGGGCGCGGGTGCTCCTTGCCGTCGTGCCAGACGATGAACTGCAGGTGGCCGTTCGCTTCGGACTCCATCGACTGCCTGCGCGCGTCTTCATACCCATCCGTAAGCGTCGCGGCACCGCGCCAGAAGTTAAGCGCGCCGTCCGGAAGTCCGGCGGTGACCGGATGCCCTGCGACGCGACCGAACATCGAACGCGGGGAAACATACTCGGTCCGGAAGTTGAAGCGGCCCTTCAGTACGCTTTCCTCCTGCTCGAGGATCAGGATTTTCTTTCCTGCGGCCATGAGCGCGCCGAGATCGATGGGCTTGGAAAGCGCGGTCTCGTAGGAAAACGCTTTGCGTCCGAAGATCACGATGTCGTATGCCGCGAGGTCGGCATTGATGGGGAGCCGCTGGTAGCGCACGCCGATACTGTCGAGGGCTTCGGCGGAAGCTCCTTCGGGATCGATCAACGCGACACGACCGGAAATTGCCGGAGCCTTGACCGGAACCAACACCTGGAAGTCCATCTTGTCGGCGGCCAGTTCCTTGCCGTCCTCAACGAGCTTGACGGACAAAATTCCGGAGGCGTCGGCCTTGACATCCGGGATTGCGGCCTTGATCGGAATGGTGGCCTGTCCGCCTGGAAGGAGTTCGGCCTTGGCGGATCCGGAATCCAGTTTTTCGCCATTGAGCGTGACCGTCCACTCACACGCGATCTTGGCGGATTCGCGGCGGTTGTTGAGGACGAGGAACTGCCGTTCCCAGGTCTCCCCCGGGCGGAGGATATGGGTCTTATCCGTGCGGCGGGCGGCATTTCCGGCGATAAAGCCTGTGAGCGGGGCGCAGGCCGCTTTGAGAGCGTCTTCATCGCCAGCCAGGAACCCCCACTTTTCCACAAGCCCAATCCCGTCGGCGCGCCAGTTGAGCCACTGCTCGCGGCAGCGTTCATTGTTTATCCGCCGGAAGGCGGAAGGCGTGCCGGGGGTGCGACCATACGCATAGATATAGCCGCTTTGATGCGGGATGTTGACCTTAGAAAAGTTATCAAGCACCTCCTGATCGACGGGTTGCCGGTGGTAGGCGGCGTCGCCCATGGTCACGGCGGCCCATTCGGCGACAACGCCCCACACCGGGAAAGGCGCATTATGACCCTGCCGGCGCTGAGTCGTCCAATCAGGAAACATCGGGGCTGCCTGCTCGGTTATCATATAGGGTTTGACGCCATTCTTCCGCCAATACTCGTTGGACTCAATGAGCTCCTGCATGTTCTCGAAGCCCGTGTAATTGGTGATATGGATGGCGTCGGCAAAATTTCCGGCATCCTGCCCGATGATCCGTCTGCGGGGGTCGATGCGGCGGGTCAGATCCTGCGCCTTAAGTTCGACATCGCGCGCATGGCGGTTGACCGGACGATCCTCATATCGCTTCTGCCACAGGCCGTCCATCTTCAGGGGATTGAATACCCCACCCATCCCGAGCTGTCCGCCTTCGCCGGCACCGAGAAAGAAAAACAGGCCCGGGCTGTTGCCATATCTTTTGACCGCCCGTTTGACGACCTGCTCGAACGCCGGCCAGTAGACGGGGTCTTCCAGAAAACTGCCGCCCTTCGAGTAGCAGAGATTGACGAGATAGCTTCTGTAAAAAATATTCGGGATCCCGATATCCGTGCCGATGCCGGCTTCGTCTGCGAAATTAAAATTGTCATCGGCCATCACGGAGGACTGGCTTCCCCCGTCGGCATAGAAGAATTTGTGCATGGAGCTGAGGTAATTCAGGTTGTTTAGCTCCATGGATTTCGCAAACCCCAGGTTGCCCATAAGCGTGGGAACCATCGGCGTGAAGAGGTTGACGGGATTTCCGTTGATCTTTACCAGACGTCCATCAAAGGCGACTTCGCGAAAACCGAAGCGTTCAGGCAGGATGGCGTCAACGGCTTTGCCCCGCAGGATAAGCTTTGCGTTCAGATCGTATAGGTTGGGTTTGCCGATATCCCACAGCTCGGCCTCGGGGAACGGAAGTTCGATCCTGACTGGGTCTTTGCCCGGGGTCTTGAACGGCGCGGACGTGAAGGACTTGACCGCGCGCCCACCTTTTGAAACCGTCCCCTCGATGACATACGCGGCGTCCGCGGCAAGACCTTCGACGGAGAAGCCCAGCTTCAACGTCATCGTGGCGACGCTCGTATCGATCGTCACGCCGTCAATCCGGGCACCCATCGGCTCGGAGAGCAGTGAGACTTCGCCGCCAAGCCCGCGGGCGGCGGAGGAACGGAACTGCTCCGGCAGGACGGTTCCCTTGCCCAAAGCCGAGGTCAGTGCTTTTGTCAGCACGGTCCCGGCCTCGGAGTCAACCAGCATGGTCAGCTCCACCTTTGCGCCCGGCTTGACTTTGCCGGTGATATCGAGTTCGCCGCCGGGCCAGATCAGCGTGCCTGCCAGCGCGCCGCCGAGGAAGATCTTAGCCGCGCGCTGAGGTTGTTCCACACGCAGGAGAATCCGGCGGCCGCTCCAATCGCCGGGGACTTCGATCGATCGGTGATACCATCCGGCGGTGACGTCCTTGTGCCGGCTATTCATATTGAAATTCCAGAGGTTCCTCACCTTTTCCGCGCCGTCCCATTTCGCCGGAGGCGCATCCATCGCGTCTTTGGCCGCAGGCAGCCAGTCCCAAAGGTTCGCGAATTCCCTCTGCCCGCGGAACGACCGCGCCGCGGCATCGGTGAGATAGCGAACATTGATCCGTCCGATGGTCCGGCTGGAGGGTTCCTTGTCGCCCTCGTCGCGGTATGAGGCGATGACCCAGTAATGCTTCGACGCCGGAGGCGGCGGAAGGGAGACGGCGATTCTGGAATCCTTCACGGCGCTCCAGTCGATCTCCGCATTCTGGCGGCAGACGCTTTTCTCCTGGAGGTCAAGCAGCTCGACCTCCAAGATCCCTTTCTTGGACGATGCCCCCCTGGCGTCAAGACCGATATCAAGCGCGAGTTTCTGCCCGGGCAGCAGCGTGATGTTGTTCGCCTCGTCGCCGGCGGAGATGCTTTGCGCCACGGCCGGACGGAACGATGCCGGATCATTATCAATCACAATGTCGTCAATCGCAAAATCTCCCGCTCCCCAGAAGGTGGCAAATCTAAGAACTGTCGGCTTGAATCCTTCCGCAGGGCGGCGGAACGCCTCTCTCCCGTCGATATAGACGATGGCCGAGCGGCCCGGTGCCTCCGGTTCGAGGACGATGTCGAATTTGGTCCAGCCATCGTGGCGTCTGACTCCAGTGTCCGACCTGGTGTCGTTGAAGTGCTCCGTGACCCAGTTCGGATGCTCCCTGCCGGTGTCGCACCCGGCGATGGGGCGCGCCGAGGTTTTGCCGTTGACCGTCCAGCTCCCGTCCAGAGCCCAACCGGAGCGGGCGCTCGCCCCCGTCGCCATGCCGGCGGCGATATTGTCATAGAACCAGAACGTGACGCATCCTTTATCGAAGTCTTTCGGGAGCGGAACTTCAGCCGACTGCTGCCCCTGCGGGGTTGGCCGGATGATGACGGCCTGTTGCCCCGAATGGACAGGCACGTTCGTGGGAATGATCTCGCTGCCCTTGCCCGCGCTGGCGCGGAATGCGTCGATCTGCTCCGCGCTTTCAAAATCGTAGGAAACCACCGGTTTCGCGATGGCTTTCTGACAAAGAAACACCGCCATGAGAACTCCAACAACCAACATATTCATCCGATTTTTCATATCTTGTGTTAAACTGATTTTTGCGCTGCTACGCGTTTCGTGACATGGTTTCCCCTATCAATGGATATGCCTCGCAAAACCTAAGCCGGACCGCCGTCTTACGAATATTCTGAGCAAGTATGCGTGCAGAGGAGGCAGCAATCTTCATCATTTGGGTTGATATGGTTTGGCTGCCGCGTATTTAAGCAGGTTCCGCAGGAGGCGGTCAGCGACGGGATCTTTTCCGAGGTTCTCGCGGATGTTGAGCGTGTTCATCACGATCTGGCCCGCGCCGTGCCGGTAGACCGCCACATAGGGTCCGGATTTGTAGGCGTAGCAGGTCTGAAGGGCGCCGCAGACCACCTCGTCCGGATCCCCGAGATCCTGCAAGCACTTCCCATCGTGCGGGACGATGTTCCGGTAAGTTGCCCAGTCCAGCAGGCCGGTCGGCAGGCCGTCGAAGATCGGATGCCGCCGCGCCCAGTCGTCCCGGTGGTAGAAGCCGGAGACGAAGTCGAGCCGGTTCAGTTTCGGCGAGTGGAAGCGGGTCAAGGCATCCGTCTCCCAACTGGAAAGACGCAGCCTGCACCCGCCGCTGCCGCTGACCAGTTTCACCACCAGCAAGTGAGCGCCTTCCTCAAGGTTGACGAGCACCTCATTGGACTGGGATACCGAGTCGCTCACGGCCTTGCCGTCCAGCCACGCCTTATACCAATAATCCGCGTCAAACTTCATCATATGGCTCCCGCCGCGACTGATTTCGAACGGGACATAGATGTAGACGACCGGGCTGATTTCCATCGCGATAGGCTTGTGGTCGAGGCCACCCCACAGCGGCGACAAGTCCTGGCAGCCTCCATCCTCGCCGACCTCGACTACATGCCGCCTGCCGGTTTGTTCTCCCAACTGCAACGTCTCCGGGATGCTGGTCAACTGAGCATCCTCTGGCTCAGGCGCAGTATGGTTGTCGAACTTTTCAAACACGGTCCAGCGTGTCGGCATGCTGGCCGAGGGCGAGTCGTTGGACTGTACCACTTCGGGAGTGAGCATGACTGCCGTAGCCCCTTGCCTGACGCGCCGTGAGAACTCCTCCAGCAGCGAGCGGGAAACAACCCGGTTGCCGCTGGTCACGATGACTTCCCGATCGGAAGATGCTCCGGGAGCGAACGGACGGCAGGCGACGCCACTTTCTTTCAGCCACGTCGCCAGCTCCGGGTCCTCCCCCCACAAAGCGACTTCGACATTCACCTCCGGCATCAGCGCCGGATCGGACACTTGGAACGCGGCCTCGCCATCAACGGCAGCCGCTCCCGAGACAAAGGTGGCGGTCAGCCGGTAACGCCCGGCGGGACCGTCGAGCTTCACGTCTTTTTTCCAAACCGGGAGAGCGAAGGGCTCCTCCGTCTCCGCGATCTGAAGCGGGACAATCTCCCGCAGAACCGCTTCCTGGTTGGGCCCAAAGATCCCGACCTCGACTTGGTAGCTCCCCGGCGGCAGGACATCCTCATTGGCGAGGACAACCTCCGCGTGAACCGTCCCTCCGCGATAGATATTCCACGGCTCGACGAAGAGGTTCCATTTCAACGGAGCGAACCCCGTTCGGATGGCATCCACCGCGCCGGGTTTTAGGTCACGCAGGAAGGTAATCGGGCCTTCGCCGCAGCTAACTTCATCGTGCAGCGCCGTCATGCTATAGCCGACCAGCTTGGGATTGGAGCGGAGCGCGTTCATTCCCAGCCGCCGGTGCTCCGCGTTGGCGGCTATGCAGGATTTAAAATAGTCCTCGGGACGCCCGAAGACCTCGTCCAGATGCCATTGCCTCCAGTCGGCCATGAACTTGTCCAAATTGGCACGATAATAAAGGGCGTCCATCTTGTCGGTGGCACCCATCCTTTCGTAATAGCGTGCGAGGGACACCAGATCCATGGCGCTGGCGACTCCGTATTCGGAGAGGAGGGTGGCCCCTTTCGGCGCATGGTCGTCGACTGCTTGCAGGAACGAGTGGTCGGCAGCGTCAACGTTCCCGGCACCGGCACCGCCGCGCAGCCAGGAAATCTCGGCGGCACCGTGCGGCACAGGCAGGTAATTGTGGACATCATTCAGTGGGACGTCCCAGGTATTGGAACCGGGGCGGCTGATGCTGTTGACGTTCAAGTCCCTGTCCCACCGGCCGCTGCTGAGCAGGCAGAGACGGGTGCTGTCGAGTTCGCGCAGCTTCGGAAGCATCTCCACGGCGTGGCGGAACACGGCCCCGTCGTGGGTCTCGTTCAGCAAATACCAGAGCGCGACGCAGGGGTGGTTGCGGTCGCGGCGGATAATGCCAAAAAGCGAACGATCGAAGCGTTCCGGCATAGCTGGAGAATTGTCCATGAGCCATGAGGAGGAGGACTGCTGCATGACCATTAGCCCCAGCTCGTCGCAGAGATCGAGATGGGCCCTGGCCCCCGCGAAGGGGAGGAAGCGGACCGTGTTGAAGCCCATCGTTTTGGCGTACAACATATCTTTCCGAAGTGGTGCCAGATCCTGGCAGGAATGGATTTTGACGGGGGT
Organism: Verrucomicrobiia bacterium; assembly: GCA_037128135.1. Lineage (GTDB taxonomy): Bacteria > Verrucomicrobiota > Verrucomicrobiia > Chthoniobacterales > Terrimicrobiaceae > QYQL01. The sequence goes on along the minus strand of JBAXXD010000031.1, from coordinate 6,320 downwards.
TGTCCAGAGGCTGTGCGCGCTGCGGAGGAAGATGCGGTGGCCGTTAAGCCGGAAGTATCCGTCCTCGAAATCGAAGTGGCGGAACCCGCATCGCGTCGAACGTTCGTCGGTTGACTGGCTCCCGGTTGCCTGGAGCCGAGCCGTCACACGATACAAGAACGGGGCATCCAACTCCCACAGCCGATGCTGCGGGATGATCAAGCTCCCGTTGACCAGGCTGCGGCCAGCAGGAACGGTTGTCTCCACGGCGAAACGGGCCACGGTCTCACCTCCGGCACCGGGGGCGGCTTCGAGACCCAGCCGGACCGAAACAGCCACGGAGCCAGCGTTGAAGACCGTCGCCTCGACTTTGATCTCTCCGGTTCTCCAGTCCGGAAGCAGATGCAGGTCCTCGATCGAGATGGCTGACACGCTCAGCAGCTCCACAGAATCGAGGATGCCGCCGAAATTCCATTCCAGCCCCGGGTGATGGGGGAGGTCTTTGGCTCCTCTGGCTGTTTCGTAGAGGACGATCCCGTCGATCCGTTCATGGGTAGGATTCAGGACGCGAATGGCCAAGAGGTTGGCTTTCCCCGACCTGACCGCGTCGGTCACATCCAGCAAGAACGGCTCCTCGCCGTCTTCATGGCTGCCGACTAACACTCCGTTCACCCAGACATCGGCCTTGTAGTCCACCGACCAGAATCGCAGCAGAGTGCGCCCCTCGGGATCGGGATTGACGGGAACTGTGAAGCTCCTCCAATACCAGGCCAGCCCGTGGTAGTTGGGAAAGGCTTCCTGGATGGTGCTCGGGACAGCCACTGTCATGGCCTCCGGCCTCGCGGCCTCAAACCATTTTCCCTCGCGGCCTTGGTTGTTAGGATCGGCGGCAATGTGCCAGCCCTCGCCATCAAGGCTCGTGACCGGGGTGGATTTGGGCGCTTCGTGTTTCATTTTCATGGTTTTCTTGTTTTTCCTAATTCTGTGAAAGGCTTTTCAGCATTTGCAGCAATCCAGTAAGACATGGGCAGGATGCCCATGCCACGCAATGGTTTCTGCGCGGATTTTTCATCTCATATTTCCCCAATTTTTCAATGCAATCCCTTTCCATATTTCGCCCCGACCGTCCCGGTTGCCGGCCTGCCGGGACGGTCGCTCTACCATCCCAAAACCACCTTAGCTTAGTGCCATTCGTCACTGACCTCCTTCGTCAAAGCCAAACTTGGCGAGTTCCTTCCGGCATCTTTGTTCCTCGGCGACATGTCCGCCTGGCAGCCGGCAATGGATGCCGGGGCCATGACCGACTTCGCGAATGATCTTTAGGGTCGCTTCGCTATCGCCCCAAACCTGCGCTTTCTTTCCAGCGGAAAAAATCCGTCGAAAGATGTCGGGCCAATGTTCAAGCCCGGGAGCACCGGCACCGGGAATCCATTGCACCCCGTTGATGTGATCCATCTCGAGGATCATATCCAAATGTGGCAGCTGGCCCACACCATCCAAATGATAGAAGCTCCGCGGCAGCCGACGCGAGCTGGCTTCCAGTTCGTCGCGGACAAATTCTCGGAACATGTCCGGCGAGATCATATAGGAAAAATCGCACTGGTAGATGGAGAATGGCTGGTCGCTAAATATCTGGCACCAGTCGCTGGAACCCGGGTTTTTCGGCTGAAGCACGGCATCAATCCCGGCATAGAAGCGATGCCAGAGATCGTGAATCTCCCATGTCAGCCGTTTGACTTCATCCGGGGAATCGATCAGGTCGAAAAGTAATTTGTCGGAGGGGCGAAAAGTGGAGAGGATATCGAGGGTGCCGCCCAAGTCCGTCATCCCAACCAAGACCCGCCCCTGCCATCGGTCCATGGCGGCCGCGCAAATCTCCTGGATGCGGCGCAGCCAGATATTCTCCGGATCGTAAGTGAAATGGAGATCTTCGATGGGCGTGTCCGACGGGGGGTGAAACCAGACTCTGCCGCTCGAGTTGTCGAGCTGGGCCCCGAGGAATGCCGCGGCAACGCCAGGGCCAAAGAAATCCAGGTTCACCATGGGAAAGGAGTCCCCCAGATAAACCTTCTTGGACAGCTCGTAATCCAGCCGGTCGATCAGATCGGCGGCGGGAATGGATAAATCCGTGCAAGTCTCCTGGGTGAGAAGCGGAGCCTTCGGCTGCTGGCGTCCGGGATCGCGCCCGTCCAGGACCATATCCAGAATCGGGCGCTGCAATTCGCCGGCCCACCAGAGACGGTATGTTTCTTTGACCTTGTCCCAACGGCCGGGCGCGAAATCAATAGCCATAATGGCATTTTATCGTCCGATCTTCTCTTGTCGCGACAATTGTCGCGAATCTATTTGACTGCAAAATATGATCTGACACGGTGTTTTATGCTGAAAGCTACGAGTCCCTACTCCTTCAACGATTCCGAGCGTCGGATTTCGATTGATGATCCCCGGTTGCCACAGCCTTGGATCAACTACCTCTCCAACGGAACTCTCCACGCCTTTGTTTCTCAGGCAGGCGGGGGGTATTCCTGGTGGAAGTCCCCTCTGAAGAACCGGATCTCGCGCTACCGCCAGCAGAACCTTCCGATCGACAGCCCTGGTTTTTATATCTACATCCGGGAAAAATCCGGGGCGATCTGGTCTCCATCCTGGCGTCCAGTTGAGGGCAAGCTGGATGAGTGGCGTGCGGAACACGAGCCGGGCCTCACCAGATTTGTTGCACGTCAGGGTGCCCTCGAAGCCGTATTGGAGCTCTTCATCGCGCCTGGCACCAATGCGCTCGTTTGGGATCTGTCGATCTTCAACTCGGGCGCGGAGGATGTTGACCTGGATGTTTTTGGCTACGTGGAGCTGTGCTTGCTGGATTGGAAGCAGGACACCGACTGGGCATGCTATGTGAAGCACAATCTCGAGGTCGCATTCGATCGGGAAGCCAATGCGGTGACGTATCTTTACCGCCATTTCCATTTCAATCCGCATCTCGCCGACTGCCCGCTGGTCTATTTTGGAGCGAGCGAACCCACGGTCTCGTTTTCCGGTGATCGCGATGCCTTTATGGGGAACTATCGCGACGAGCGAAATCCGCTGGGTGTCGAACAAAATCACTGCGGGGATATCCCGACGCTCTGCGGAGATCCTTGCGCCGCCCTGCAATGTTTGGCGAGCGTCTCCGCCGGAGGAACAAAGCGGCTGCAATTTTTTCTTGGTGGCGAGCCTCATGCGATCGTGGGCTGGCCGAATGCCTTGGCGGGAGTTCGCTCCACGATGGCGCGGCTTCGTCTGCCCGGCGAGACCGACCGGCTGAAGCGCGCGCTTCGCGACTGGTGGGACGAGCACCTTTCCGTGCTTCAGGTGGAGCTGCCCGATCCTGACATTGCCCGCGAGATCAACACCTGGGGGCCGGTCCAGTGCGTGCATACCGGGCGATACTCCCGTTCGGTGAGCCAGCAAGCGTCCGGAGTGCGCACGCTGGGATTTCGCGACACCTGCCAGGACCTGCTGGCCGTCGCCTACCGCAAGCCCGAGTGGGCGGCAAAGGTCTTCCGCTACCTGATTTCGCAACAATACGAGGACGGTCACCCTCCTCATCAATGCAATCCTGTGGAAAACCTGCCAGCGGAATCCCGCATCCATATTGACAATCCGCTCTGGCTCCCCATGGTTGCCAACGCCATCATTTCCGAGACGGGCGACGCCTCGCTATTGGACGCGCGCGTGCCTTGGCTCAGCGAAAAAGATGACCTCTCTCCCGTTGGCGAGGCGAGCGTCTGGGAGCATCTCCTGCGCATCACAGCCTTCCTCGAGGGCAACCTTGGCGCGCACGGAATCCCCCTCACCCACAAGGGCGACTGGAACGACTCGATCGGGAAGTTTTCCAAAGCGGGGAGAGGAGAGTCACTCATGGCCGCCCAGCAATATGTTTATGCGCTGCGCCTCCTTGCCTGCTTCGCGCGGTTCAAAGGCGACGAGCCGGAGGCCGGGCGCTTGGACGCGCTTCGCGAAAAGCAGGAGGCATCGATTCTCGCGTGCGCCTGGGATGGCTCTTGGTGGCGGAGGGGGTTCGATGATGCGGGGAACCCGATCGGTTCGCAATCCTGCGAATTTGGAAAAATTTGGCTGAACACGCAAAGTTGGTCTGTCATGGCCGGGGTGGGTTCTCACGCACAGAACGTGCAGGCGATGGACTCCGTGGCCTCGATTCTTGACACGAACTTCTGCGGCATCAAGAAGCTGGATCCAGGCTTCCCCTCGTTTCCGCAAGCGCTCGATCCCTACAGCGGCTACTCACCGGGATGCGGGGAAAATGGCGCGATATTTTGCCACGCAAACACATGGGCTATCATCGCGGAAACCTTGCTCGGACGTCCGGAGAAGGCCTGGCACTACTACCGGCAACTGGTCCCCCACCTGGCACTCCAGACTGTCGGGCTCAACCGCTATAAGGCCGAACCTTACGCTTATGTGAGCAATATCATCGGGCCGGATAATCCGAAATACGGATGGGCGAATGTGACTCAAGTGACCGGCACTGCCACATGGATGGATGTGGCAGCCACGCAATACCTGCTCGGGATTCGCCCTGAAATCGAGGGCCTGATGCTTTCTCCCTGCCTTCCTTCCGAATGGGATGGCTTCCATGCCGTGCGATGGTTTCGCGGATGTCGTCTGGATTTGAAGGTGCTGCGGGGCGGAGCCCCTGCGCTGCTCGTCGATGGCGAGCCGCTGCCGGGCAACCGGATTCCCGCTTCGAAACTCTTAGGAAAGTCCCAAGCGGCCGTTGTCTTAACGATGGCCGATTGAATCGTATCCTCGCCTTGGCTGACGGCCGCAATCACCTCAATGCCCGTGCCGTGGTCTGGAAGAAGCTCGCTGGAGCACTGGCGCTGACTTCGTGGGAAAGGGGTTCCTGACGCTGACTCCCTGGATCGTCTGCCCGTCGGCGAGATCTTCCGAAAGGATTTCCGAGCACCTGGCTGTGGAGGCGCTGGCAACGATCAGCCCCTCCCAGAATGAAATGGTATTGAGGATCGAGCAGTCGATGCCTTCTTCGATGATTTCAGGTGTGACCTGAACAATGTCGAAGATCCGGAAATCCCGGACGATCCGCCGGGCTTGGAGCGGTTCGATTCCGAGTTTCCGCGTGGCGGCCGAGTAGAACTCCTGGAGCACTTGCGTCGAGATGACTCCCGTTTTCCCCCTGGCATGCCGTTCGATAACTCCCAGGGCGGCCGCTTGCTTGGCGGAATCGGCGCTGTCCACGGAGTAGATCAGGACGTTCGTATCAAGAAAACTTCGCCGGGCCATGGCTCAGTAGCGGTGAAGCTCTTCCCGGGAAATTTTGACCCCCTTCGAGTCGCCGGAACTCTTCTTCAGCCGCTCAATCAGAAAATCGACCGAAGTGTCCGGAGCGGAAGAAGAATCGCTCAACAAACTGCGAACCAGAGCATTAAGGCTTGTCCCGCGCGCACGAGCATAAGACCGGCTCCGATTCAGGAGGTCTTCGTCTATGGAAAGCGTAATGTTTGCCATATGCACAGAATATGTGGGCATGGAATACTTGTCAATGTTCAGATTTTGGTTTTCACCGGTTCGTTTGCTCGGATTTCGGGAAATTTCTTGACCAGGCCCTTGTCGAAGGTGGCGACACCGCAGCCCTCTTTTTGTGCGTAGGCGCAGAGCAGTGCATCGCCGAAGTCAGCGTTTTTTGAGCGATACCAGTGCAGGGCGTCCTGCACCCAGCGGGAGTCTGGGCAGGTGATGCCGGGCAGGTTCAACAGGGACAGCAGCTTGGGGGCGATCGTTTCGGGAGTGCCCTCGTAGAAGGTTTCCAGCACATAAACGGTTTCCTGAACGATCGGGGTGGGGAGGAGCAGCTTGACCCGGCCGGAAGCCGCCGCACGAAACAGTCTGGTTGCGGCGGGGGATTGCGAGGGATCGTCGCCCGTCAGAAAACGGACGATGACATTCGTATCGACGGCCAGCGTTTTAACCATGGATCCCTTTGCGCCCTGCCGCCGCGATGGCAGACTTCGATCCCTTGTTCATCTTCTCCACGCTGACCGGAGTGCCGCCTTTACCGAGAGATCCGGCGAGCTCATCCACGTCGAGCAGGGGTTCGAGGATGAGCCGGGTGCCATCCACCGTCTGGCTCAGTTTCATGCCGGGCCGGAGATGGAGCGCACGCACGGCTTCCGCCGCGAGCGTCGTCTGAAAAGCCGGGGAAATCCTCGTCTGCCAGGAGCTCCGTGCAAGGGAAAGAAAAGATCTTTGGATTATTGTCATTTCCAAATGATACCATCTCTTAGAAATAACTGGACATCAGCGGGGTTACATGGAAAGGTGGT
>JBAXXD010000030.1:0-37256 GCA_037128135.1 Verrucomicrobiia bacterium | reverse complement strand
GGCGTTGATTCCCTCCTGATTTTCTGATGTTTTCCATTTTTCTATTCGCCTCCGGCCTGACATTGCACGCCCCGAGTCTTTTCGACGACGGGTCGGGCGAAACGTTCCGCGCGTGGCTGACCAACTCGATTCTTGTGAGCGTCATCGTGTCGGCATTTGTGATCTGGGCTTGCCGGCGGGCGACCCGGAACATGACGATCGTCCCGAACCAGAAGCAGAACGCTTTCGAGGCGGTCGTGCAGACCCTCTACGACATGATGGAGGAGATCGTCGGGCGCCACATGATCGGGCGGACGTTTGCGCTTCTGGCGACGTTGTTTATTTTCATCCTGGCCTCGAACTGGTTTTCCCTGCTTCCCGGAGTCGGATCCATCGGCTGGGGAGTGAAGGAGCCCGGGTTTCTCAATGTGCCCGAGGTCACCACCCCGCTCTTGCGTCCGACGACGGCCGACCTGAACATGACGCTGGGGATGGCGGCGGTCTTCATGGTGCTTTGGCTTTATTGGTCGCTCACCGAGGTCGGACTCCGGCAATTTTTAAACCACACCTTCGGGGTCAAGGGCGGCCTCAAGGGGGCGATGGGGATCGTGCTGATCCCGGTCTTCTTTTTTGTCGGGATCATCGAGGTGGTTTCCATCTGCTTCCGTCCGGTTTCGCTATCCCTCCGGTTGTTCGGAAACATTTTTGCCGGGGAAAATCTGCTGACGACGATGATCACTTTGGGAAAGACGCTTGGCCTGCCGACCTGGATGGCCTATATCCTCTCGGTGAGCATCCCGATTCCGTTTTATTTCCTCGAGCTCCTTGTGGGCATCCTCCAGGCAACGGTTTTCATGCTGCTCTGCGCGGTTTACATCCAGCTCGAGACCACCCACGAGGAGGAGGAGCATTAGACTTTTTCGCCGGGACCGTGGCAGAGACTGCGGGCGGCGAAGAAACCAACAACAAAACAAAAAATGAATCCATACGTTATCGCTGAAGCCGCCGCCTCCGCAGGTGGTCTGACAGGAAACCTCGGTCTTGCCATCGCCGGCGCCGGTGCCGCCCTCGGGATCGGAATGATCGGAGCCAAAGCCGTGGAAGCGGTCGGGCGCAATCCGGGTGCCTCCGGAAAAGTGCTGACCCTCGCCATCATTGCGATGGCCCTGGCCGAGGCCATCGCGATCTACGCGCTGATCATGACGATCATCGGCAAGTAAATCCCGGCGATCCGGCCGACCGCTCCGGCGGCCGGCCGGATTCCCAAATTATCGAAAAAACATGGACGCACTCACGCAAATTTTCGCCACTTTTGGTGTCACCTGGCCGAAGTTCATCGCGCAGGTTATCCTGTTCATGATCGTTTACCTGATCCTGAAAAAATTCGCTTTTGGTCCGGTCGTCGCGATGTTCGAGGAGCGTCGGCGCCGGATCGAGGAGGGTCAGGTGAACGCGGAGAAAATCAAGAAGCACCTCGCCGAGTCGGAGTTCCGCTGCCAGGAGATCCTGCGCAAGGCGAACGCCGACGCGCAGCGGATCATCGAGGAGGGCCGGGAAAGCAGCGAGGCGCACAGCCAGAAGGCCACCCAGCAGGCGATCAAGGACGCCGAGAGCATCATCGTCCGCGCGCACGAATCGGTCGTGCTCGACCGCGAAAAAATGGTTGCCGAGGTGAAGAAGGAAATGATCCACCTCGTCGTGGACACGACCGCGAAAGTTGTCGGGAAGATCCTCACCCCCGAGGATCACGAACGGCTCGCGGACGAGACGTCGCATCAGCTCTGACCCGCATGAAACTCACCCGGGAAGCCAGACGCCAGGCGCGCGAAATTTTCGATCTGACCCTCGTGGAGGGCCGTCCCGATGCGGCACGCTTGAACCTGGCCGTCGGCGAGATCGCGGAAAAAAAGCCACGCGACTACTTCCAGATCCTGAAGGAACTGACGCGCCTGGTCCGGCTCGATGTCGCCAGCCGCCATGTGCTTATCGAAAGCGCGGTTCCGCTCGGCCCGGAGAAAACCCGCGCATTCGAAGCGGGACTGAAAAGCCGGCCCGGCGGGCTCACCACAGAATTCCGCCGGAACCCCGCGCTGATCGGGGGACTCCGTGTCCAAATCGGCAGCGATGTCTGGGACGGCAGCATCCGCGCCCGGCTCGACGCGATCAAAAACCCATCGTAAATTGATTATTCCAACGAACCACATGAGCAATATTGTCTTAGAACTTGAAGAAAAAATCGGTGCCATCAAGGCGTCGGCCGCACGCAAAACCAACGTCGGGGTCGTCCGCGAAGTCGGCGACGGGGTCGCCCGCATCGAAGGCCTGAGCGGGGCGATGCTCAACGAGATGCTGGAGTTTCCCGGCGGACTCGTCGGGCTGGCGCTGAACCTCGATGAGACCGAGGTCGGGGCGATTATCCTCGGCGACTACACGACGATCAGCGAGGGCACCGAGGTCAGGACGACCGGCAAGCTCCTGCAGGTTCCTGTCGGCAAGGGGCTCCTCGGGCGCGTGGTCGATGCGCTCGGGCGGCCGCTCGACGGCAAGGGCCCGATCCCGGCCACACAATTTTATCCCGTCGAGAAGATCGCGCCGGGCATCATCAAGCGCCGGAGCGTGAGCCAGCCGGTGCAGACCGGGATCATGGCGATTGACGCGATGATTCCGATCGGGCGCGGCCAGCGCGAGCTGATCATCGGCGACCGCGCGACCGGCAAGACGACGATCGCGATCGACACGATCATCAACCAGGCCCGGATCAACAAGGCCGGCGAGGAAAGCGGGGACCCGGGTTTCCGGCCGCTCTACTCGATCTACGTCGGCATCGGGCAGAAGAACGCGAACATCGCCCGCGTGGTCGGCGTCCTTGAGGAGCACGACGCGTTGAAATACACGGTGCTCCTTGCCTCGACCGCCTCGGACGCGGCTTCCGAGCAATACATCGCGCCGTTCTCGGGCGCGGCGATCGGCGAATGGTTCATGGACAACGGCATGGATGCGCTCATCGTGTTCGACGACCTCACGAAGCACGCGAACGCCTACCGCCAGATCTCGCTCCTTCTCAAGCGTCCGTCGGGCCGCGAGGCATATCCCGGCGATGTATTCTACCTCCACAGCCGGCTGCTCGAGCGCTCCGCACGCCTCGGGGAAAAATACGGGAACGGCTCGCTGACCGCGCTGCCGATCATCGAGACCCAGGCGGGCGACGTCTCGGCCTACATTCCGACGAACGTGATTTCGATCACCGACGGCCAGATCTACCTGGAGACCGACCTTTTTTACCAGGGCATCCGCCCGGCGATCTCGGTCGGCCTCTCGGTTTCGCGCGTGGGCTCGGCGGCGCAGATCAAGGCGATGAAGCAGGTGGCCGGAAAGATCAAGGGCGACCTCGCGCAGTTCCGCGAACTGGCGGCATTCGCGCAGTTTGGGTCCGACCTCGACGCCCGGACGAAGGCGACCCTCGAGCGCGGGGCGCGGATCGTCGAGCTCTTCAAGCAGGCCCAATACCACCCGGTCGACATCCGCGTCCAGGCCGCGATCCTCTGGGCGATGCAGAAAGGGCTCTTCGATTCTGTGCCGGTGGAAAAAGTTAAGGACATGCAGAACAAGCTGACCGACTTCCTCGAGTCCCGCAAAGAAGCGATCCTGGACAAGATCGGGGCTAAGAAGCAGTTCGACGGGGAAATCGAGGCCGAGCTCGGCGCGGCGGTCGAAGAGTTTAAATCCTTCAATCTCTGATGGCCAACCTGCGTGACATCCGGCGGCGGATCAAATCCGTCAAGAACACCGCCCAGATCACGAAGGCGATGCAGATGGTCGCGGCGTCGAAGATGCGCAAGGCCCAGCAGGCGGCGATCAACGGGCGCGATTACGCCCAGGTGATGAACCGGGTGATCGTCTCTCTCCGCGATGCCGTGGAGCATTCGGCCCACCCGCTGCTCGACCTCCGCCAAGGAAAGAAGGAGCTCGTTCTTCTCTTCAGCACCGACAAGGGGCTCTGCGGCGCTCTGAATACGAATCTCTTCCGGGAGGCTCTGGCATTCGATCCGGAGGCCACGGTGTTTGTCTCCGTCGGGCGCAAGGGCACCCAGTTTCTGAGCCGCACGAGGCGCACCATGCTCGCTGACTTCCCGCTGCTCGACCGCCCGAATTTCCTGCAGACAAAGGCCGTCTCGAAGTTCTGCATCGAAAAGTTTCTTGCCGGCGCGGTGGACAGAGTGACCGTCCTTTTTCCGATGTTCGTCAACACGCTTTCCCAGGTGCCGAAGGCGATGCCTCTCCTGCCGCTGACCAGCTTGGAAGAGATCGGCCTCAAAAACGAATACGGCGAGAAGGACACGTTCGAGGGCGGCATCCAGTTCGAGCCGACGGCCGCCTCGGTGCTGGAGGCGATCCTGCCCGCCTACATCCATTTCTGCGTTTACCAGACGCTGCTCGGCACCCGCGCCTCCGAGCAAAGCGCCCGGATGGTCGCGATGAAGAGTGCCACCGACAACGCCAGGAACCTCGTCAAGGATCTCACGTTGGAATACAACAAAGCCCGCCAGGCCAGCATCACAAACGAAATCCTCGAGATCTCGACCGCCCAGCTCGTGCTGAATTGAGCGGACGGAAGGAATTCCTGTGCATTCGCCGCGCGATCTGCGAGTGTCTCCGCGTGCGGGAAATCCTTCCCGCAGTTCACACACAACCTCAGCAACAAGGAAACCAGATACCATGGGCGACAAGTCCCCGAAATCCGTCAATAAGAAGGCTGCCCAAAAGCAGTCGAAATCCAACAGCTCAAACCAGAAGAAACAGCAGGCCTCTGCCGCGAAACAGGCGGTGTCGGCAAAAAAGAAATAGTGCCGCCGGTTTTGTTTCTCTGATCGCCCGATGGGCGGAATTTTCAAAGGCCAGCGCTGGATCAGCGAGTCCGAGCCCGAGCTGGGGGTCGGCGTGGTCATGGATACCGCGCCCGGGCGGGTGTCGTTGTTTTTTCGTGCCGGCGGCACGGTGCGCCAGTATGCGACGGCCTCCGCGCCGATCCAGCGCGTGGAGTTCCGGGCGGGCGACACGATCAAAACCCACACCGGCGAGCAGGTGCTCGTCGAGTCGGTGGCGTCTGGCGCGGACGGGATGTTCGTGTATTGCGGTGGCGGGCGCGAGGTGCCGGAGACGGATCTCTCCGACACCCTGAGCTTCAGCAAGCCGGAGGAGCGGCTCAACGCCGGGCAGGTCGACGAGCCGGGCGTGTTTGATCTCCGGCTTGAGTGCCTGCGGCGGCGGCACCAGATCCGGCACGCGCCGGCGCGCGGGTTTGTCGGCGCGCGGATGAGCCTCATCCCGCACCAGCTCTTCATCGCCCACGAAGTGGCTTCGCGCCTGCTTCCGCGGGTGCTGCTTGCCGATGAGGTGGGGCTCGGAAAAACCATTGAGGCGTGCCTGGTCGTGCACCGGCTGTTCCGCAGCGGGCGCGCCGGACGGATTCTGATCCTTGTGCCGGAGCCGCTCGTCCACCAGTGGTTTGTCGAGCTTCTGCGGCGGTTCGCCCTGCGGGTCAGCATTTTTGACGACGAGCGCTGCCGGGCGATCGAGGCGGGCAACCCCGGGGCCAATCCGTTTCTTGACGACCAGGTGATCCTCTGTCCGCTCGGTCTGCTCGCGGCGGACGGGGCGCGCGCGCGTCAGGCCGCCGAGGCCGGCTGGGATCTCGTGGTTGTGGACGAGGTGCACCACCTCGCGTGGTCGCCCGCGCAGGCGAGCCCGGAATACGCGGCCGTGGAAGCGCTCGCCGCCCGGACGCCCGGCCTCATCCTCCTCACCGCCACGCCCGAGCAGCTCGGGGCCGAGGGGCATTTCGCGAGGCTTCGGCTGCTCGACCCCGACCGCTACAGCGACTTCGGGCGATTTACGGCGGAGCGCGCGACCTACCGGCAAACCGCAAAAATCGCGGCCAAGCTGGCCGATGGCAAACCGCTTTCAGCCGCCGATCACAAGCTGCTCCGCCGGATTTGCCCGGCCAATCCGGCGCGTCTGGACGAACACCTCGAGGCGGTGAAGCGTGGAGAGGACGCCGCCCGCGAGGCTCTGCTTCGGGAGCTGCTCGATCAGCACGGCCCGGGCCGCGTGATGTTCCGGAACACCCGTGCGGCCATGAAAGGGTTTCCCAAGCGCAAAGTCTTCCTTGAGCCCCTGCCGGAGCACCCGAAAACGCTCGCGGCGGAACGGGTGGCCGACGGGTCGCCCGCGCCCCGCGCTTACTCGCTCGCGGCTGATCCGCGCGTGGACTGGCTCGTGGAGTTTTTAAAAAAAAAGCGGGTGGGCAAAGTTCTTTTGATCTGCCGCACGCGGGAGAAGGTGCTCGCGCTTGACGCGGCGCTGCGCGCCCGCGCGAACCTTCGGGTGGCCCTGTTTCACGAGGGGCTGTCCCTGCTCCAGCGCGATCGCAACGCGGCGTGGTTTGCGGAGGAGGACGGCGCGCAAATTCTTCTCTGCTCCGAGATCGGCAGCGAGGGGCGGAACTTCCAGTTCGCGCACCACCTCGTGCTCTTTGATCTCCCCGAGCATCCCGACCTCCTCGAGCAGCGGATCGGCCGCCTCGATCGCATCGGCCAGACGGAAACCATCGCGATCCACGTTCCCTATCCCGTGCGGAGCCACCTCGAACTGCTGGCCCGCTGGTATCACGAGGGGCTGGGTGCTTTCACGAAACCCCTCGAAGGCGGGTGCGAGGTCATGGCCCGTTTTGGCGCGCGCCTCGAGAGCTTCCTCGGCGGGGATGCGAAAAGCGGATTCGATGAGTTCCTTGTCGGGACGCGGGCCTTCCACCTCCGGATCGCCAAGGAACTCGAGCTCGGCCAGGACCGGCTGCTCCAAATGAATTCCTGCCGTCCGGAATCCGCCGCGCGGATCATCGCGCAGATTGAGGCCTTCGACGCGGACGCCGGGCTCGATGACTTCCTGCTCCGCATGTTCGACCATTATGGCGTGCACGTCGAGGAACTGGCCCCGCGCACCTGGCTTGCCATTCCCGCCACCCTGACGACCGAGTCCTTCCCCGAGCTGCCGGAGGCCGGGATCACCCTCACGGGCGACCGCAATAAAGCCCTCGGCCGCGAGGATATCGGATTTCTCACATGGGATCACCCGATCGTGAGCGGCGCCATTGATTTGCTGTTGGGTTCCGCCCAGGGAACCAGCTCGTTCGCGGTCTGGCATGGAGGGGAGGGGATCTATCTCGAAGCCGTTTTCGTCATCGAGCCGGTCGCTCCACCCGCGCTGCACCTCGACCGCTTCCTGCCCGCCACACCGATCCGCATCGTCGTGGACGTCACCGGGCAGGATGTCTCCGCCGCCGTGAACCTCGACGCCGCCGACCTCCGGCCCGGATCCGTGTTCCCGCTCCTCGACAACCCGCGCATCAAAAAGAAAGTCCTCCCCGCCATGCTGGAAAAATGCCGCCGCCATGCCGCCGGCCGCGCGTCCCTCATCACCGGCCAGGCCGCAAAAAAAATGCGTTCCGCCCTCGGTATCGAGTGCGAGCGCCTCCGGGATCTGAAAAAAATCAACGACCACATCCGCGACGACGAGATCGCGCTTTTGGAATCCCAGCTCGGCGAGCTCGCCGCGCGGATCGCGGACGCGCCGCTCCGGCTCGATGCCGTGCGCCTGATCTGGCAGAAACCTAAACCCTAAAATTTCCCATGACAAAACTTCAACAGGATCAGGTTTGGATAACGGACAACGGTTTTGTGCGGATCGTCCGGTTGGAGCGGCTTTCCGTCACCTACAAACTCCTCCGCGAACTCGCCTCCCGCGACGGAACCCACCACCAGGCCACCAAAAAGGAATTCTGCCGGATCATCAAATCCGCCACCCTCCTCACCGCCGCCGCCCAAGCGGGGGAGCCGCGCTGAGACATCCTGTCTTGTCTTTGGGGCTGCCCTGGAAAAAACCGAGCCTTTGTCACTGATCGCGGCACCTGACCGCCCGCTATCAAAATGCCGCTGCGGCTCAGTCCGATTTCCTCCGGGATCGGGCGGCAAGCGCCAGCCCGGCTCCGGCGGCGGCCATCAGCGCTATGGCAGACGGTTCGGGAATGGTGCCCGCCTGCGCCGAAATTCCCGCCACGTCGAGAACATCGCCGGCAAGGAATTTCACGGCCAGAGAGCCGTCGGAAAACGGGTGCAGCTCGAACTGCAGCCAGCCGTAGTGCGGCTGCGAAGACGTATCCAGAAAACTCACCCCAAGGTAGTTGTCGGTGCCGGATGTCGCGCTGTTTGTCAAGTTGCCGGACGACAAAAATGCCGTCGGGCTTGTGGAATACGTCAAGGTGCCGTCCACGATGGAACCCAGGCGCAAATACTCGCTGGATAGACTGACAGCGGTGTTGTAGGAAACAAAAACTTGACCGTAAGGGCGCACTGCGTTGATGCTGCGGTCATCCACAATATAGTCGCCGCCCATCGTTGCGTTGCCGAAAATATTCCCGGGATTGCTCGTCAGTGCCAAATCGAACGCCAATTGTTTTTCAACGTCAGTCGTCCAATTGGCGGTGAGGTTCCCGCTGCTGAAATCCACAACAACCGCCCCCGCCGCGAGCGGCAGAAAAATACTGCAAACCAGAAAGATTTTTTTCAGGGCGGTCATGGTTGGCGTCGGACTGAAGGGAATATTTCACGGACACATTCCGCGCGCAAGCGGTTTTCAGGTTTCCCACATCCTCAGGACTCCTGATCCTGATGTCGCCGCAAAACCTGGAGGGCGCTGCTCCGTCAGCGCTGACTTCTCCGATCCGAAATATGGGACGGCACGGAGGCCATCCCTCCAAGGGAATTATAGAGGCATGGGCAGGATGCCCATGCTACGGGATGGAGTTCGATTCGGTTTGGGGGCGCACTTCGGAAAACCGGCGGCTACCGGATGGTCGGGCGGACGACGGTGATCTCATTTGTTCTGTAAATGGGGTTGTTGCTGCCGTCGGTGCCGGAGTTGAAGATGATCCGCAGGGGGTTCAGCATCTCGACGGTGATCTTGACGGGGCCCCCGCCCACGGAGATATTTGTTGTGTTGGTGATGAATTGCAGGTGCATCGAGTAGGCGGGCGGGTTGGTGGATGCCGAGCAGCGCTCCGGGAGGATGTTGGTGATCGTGGGGCCGTCGAGGCGGAGCTGCCAGAGGCGGGCGGCCTGCTCCTGCGTGTTGAACGCACGAAGGGAATACCCTTGGGCCTCCTCCTGCATGAGCAGCGCGTTTGCCATGAGCGCGGCCGCAGCGATGCCGATGGCGACGATCGCCCCGGCGATCATGACCTCGATGAGCGAATAGGCGTTGGGCTTTCGCGGTTTCATGGGGTTGGGGTTCGCGATTCCTCCAGCCACATGACCCGGTCGGCGATCTGTTCCACGTTGGCGTCCGGGCTCGTTTCGATGGTGTTTGTAAAGGTGCCGGTCGTCACCGTGATGTTGCCATCGGTGCGGAGGCCTCCCCGGATATTCAGTATGCCGCTTGCTGGTGGGGTCACATTGAGAGCGTTGGTGCCCGACACGGAGAGCCCGAGCCACCATACGCCTCCCGACGCGTAGTTCGTGGTATTCAAGGTGAGCGAAGACCCGGATTTATTCAGGATAATTTTTCGGGAGTTCGTGTTGCCGCTCAGGGTTACGCCGGTGAGGTCGGTTGAGTTTGTCGCAATGATGTGGAGGGCGTTCGTTTGCGCGGATCCTACGATGATCAGGTTGGTGACGGTGACGTTGGTATAGGAATTGATGTAGGTTTTCGAGCCGACGACGTTTGTGAACGAGATATTTGTCAGGGCGTTTGTCGGGACCACATACCGCAGGATGGCATCAGTCTGCGTGGCATTGAGGGAGACAGAAACCGTGCCTCCGTTGTAATTTGTGGTGTAGGTGCTGCCGCTGAGGGAGTTGGTCAGGTAAGTGGGGATATGGCCAGCGGTATTGCTGGAAAAAGTATTTGTCGGGTATGTCTGGGCGGATACGAGCACGTTTGAGTAAGCGTAATTTGTGGTCAGCGGTGCGGAAAAGACCCCCCCGTAGCCATTCGTGCTTGTGCCTGCGGTAAAGGGAACAATCGGGAAGCCGGAGTAGCCGATGACATTTGTCCAAAACACCGCCGTTGGGGCCCGGTAATCGTTTCCCGGAGTATTGGTGTTGGTCGAGGTGGAGGGCTTTTGGATGACGAGCGGGAATCCGGCGAGGAGGGGGCTGCGGCTGCGGACGCGGAAGGCCCAGTATTCGAAGTTGTTGGTGTCGGCGGAGTTTGTGCGCAGGTAGCATGCATTGTTTGTGTCAACAAAGGACATGCCGCCAAACGTGCTGAATGGGTTTCCTTGAGTAAGAATCGTGTTCGTCCAGAAATTATTCGTCCAGCGGAAATTACCAGGGAACTGAAACCCTCCCCAGTTGTTTGTGAGAAAGAGGAATGGACTAGTATTGGTGTAGCGGTTAGTGTTGTTTGTGGGATCCAGAGGCATCTGTTCGAGAAGAAACTGGCGTGCGAGGGCGCGTCCGTTTGCGAGGGCGACCCGGCATTTGATTCTCTCGGCGGTGGTGTCCGGGTAAACGGCCTGCGTGGCCAGCATCTGCGCCCAGGCGGCCAGGACGAGCGCCCCGCCCAAAATGACGATGAGCGCGAAGATCATGATCGTCCCCCGGATGCCGAAGCGGGTGTTTGCGACGGGTTTCATAGCGACGGGAAGGCCGGGATGACGAAGAAGTAGCTGGTGGTTCCTTCCTGCTTCCAGTAGTTCGACCTCGCCCCGGAGGGGGTGGTGGCATTCGTCGGGTATTTTGAAGCGAGCTCGTTGGTTGCGGGATACGGCACCCACGAGGGATCCGGCCACCAGACAAAATAAAACGGACGGTTCTCCGCCTTGCGATAATTGGCGTCCCCGTTTGTCGTGTTGCTTTTCGTGAAGAAGGCGGCGACCGGATGATTGGTGGCATTGTTTGTCTTGCCCGGGTAAAAGACGTGGTAGTAATCGGTCAGGTTCTCCCCGTCATACCGCCTGACCGAGGCGTATGTGCCGGCGGGGGCATTGGTGACCGTGACCCAGTCGCTCTCATAGATCGCACGGACGTCGCGGACGTTGATATTATTCGTGGGGTTGTTTGTGTAGGACAGGATGTAGATCGTGAGGCCTGTTGTCGAGGTGGCGCCGTTGATCAGGTTTGTCGAGCTGTTGAAATTGGTGTAAACCGCCGAGTTCGTGTCAATGAGTGCGCGGAACTGATCCGGGGAAACGAGAGTTCTGGGGTCGATGTTGGTCGGGATGGTGATGGTGGTCGGACGCAGGAAATTCCCCTTGTTGCGCGCGAGGCAGCACACGGCGGAGGCATAGGAAATATCGCTGTAGAGGCGCTCCCTCATGATGTTCGCCATCGCGGTCGCGGCCATGCTGGGCGCCTCGCTGACCGCCACGATGGCCCCCGATGAGCCCGGGTAGAAGTTGACCATGTTGGCCAGCCCGATCTGCACGTTAACCTGCCGCCGGGAAATGCCGTAGCTTCCGATCGTCCCATAGGCCATGGCCGCGACGGCGATGATCATGGCGCCGATGCACAGAGCGACCAGAAGCTCGACAAACGTGAAGGCGCGCTGCGAGGAGGGTGCTCCGCGCACAGGGGGAATGGTGACCGTTTTGTCGCACAACCCCGTCACAAAACCTGGAGGGCGCTGCTCCGTCAGCGCCGACTTCCCCGATCCGAAATATGGGACGGCACGGAGGCCATCCCTCCAGGGAACCACAGGGGGAACGGGCGTCCCGCCCGTTTGGGAACTGGCGGACGATGCTCCGTCAGCGCCCGTGAATAAATGGGACGGCACGGAGGTGATCCCTCGAGCGCAACCTCTGAGGGCGCTTCTATTTTTCAGACTTCTTGGCATCGGGGGCCTCTCCCATCAGTTTGACTTTGCGCTCTGTCATGTTTTTGAGATCGACGTCCTGGCTTTCTTTGAGAATCTGCGCGACGGCGGGGCTTTCGAGCGGTGGTAGTTGGGATTGTCCTTGGGAGCTCAGCTTCGTCAACTCTTCGACGGCCTCGCCATACATGAAACGGGAGATCTCCGGGCGGGTGTTGAAGCGAAGCACGATCTGTCGGGCGTTCGCGGCGGGATCTTTTTCGATAAACGAAAGCGTGAGCGAGGTGGTGTCCACCGTCGTCACGCGGAGCCGCTCGGTCTGGTTGCCGATGAGCGGCGGCAAGGTGTCGCCCGGCTTGATGATCAGCGAGCCGAGGAGCACCTGGAATTTGCCGTTGCCGCCAGAGAGTCCGCTGATCTTGACCGCGGAGAGGATCCGGCGCAGGCGGGATTCCTCGCTGACCGGCTCCGGGGCCCCCGAGACGGCTTCATACTGAACCGCCTTCTGGGTGAACGGGTTTCTTTCGCCCGGGCGCAAGGCAACGGGCTCGCGTCCTTCGGGAAGAAGCGTGGCACCGGTTTGGGCGGAAGCGCACAAGGGGAAAAGGAGGAGGAAAGCGGAGACCGGAAACTTGAAACCTGAGACCTGAGACCTGAGACCGGAAAGCGGAAAGAAAAACTTCCCGCGCTCCGCGCGGCACCCGGACGCGCAGCGGTCTAATTCCGCATTTCGGATTCCACATTCCGCATTTGTTAAGGCGCGTTTCGTGCTCATTGTTTCAGCATGGGTTGCTCGAGGACGACTTCCATGCGGAGGTCGTTCGCGCGGGTTCCCTTGGTGAGGTGGACGCTGCCGGTGCGGACGGTCGGCATGGATTTTTCGAGGTTGCCGAGCCAGTTGAGCAGTTTCGAGTAATCGTCCTCGAACGTGAGGAGTGCCCGGAGGGCCGAGGGGATCGAGGTGTTGCCTTTGACCGGGGACAGCTCGAACCGCTGGGAGAGGTTGACGAGATTGGCGTCCTTCACCCGCATCTGCATGGTGATTTCCGCGCTTTGCGGGTTGGTGATGGTGGTGAAATACGGCTGCCAGATCTGGAGGAATTCGATGAGGTCGGTGGACTGTCGGCGGAGGTCCGCGAACTGGGATCGCTCGAGGGAGAGTTGCGTGCCGGCGGCCTCCTCCTCCGTCTGGGCTGTCGCCGCTTCGTTCTGGACCGTCGTCCTCTGTTTTTGAACCCAGAGAGTCGTCTGAATAAGGGCAAGGATCATCAGGGCGATGATCCCGCAGGCGATGTGCTTGTGGTTCATGGCGCCTTTTTCTCCTCGGGGGGCTTCTGCAAATTTCTGACGAGCGTCGCCTTGTAGTCGAGCTCCCCGCGTCCGAGCTCGCGGGTCGGCGAGAACGCCCGGTATTCGAGCGCCGCGATTCTTTCCATCGTGAGGTCGAGCTGCATGGTGGAATCGGTTCCGATTTTGATGGCGAGCCGGATTTGCGAGGGATCCTCCGGCGAGCGGGAGAGAACGAGATCCATGATCGAGGATTTGGGCGACATGCTGCGGGTGATTGCGACGACAAGCGGCTGGAGCGGCCGGGAGCTTTCCACCCAGCTCTGGATGTCGGTCGCCTTCTTGATCTGCGCCTCCAGCGCGGCGCGCTGGTTCCGGGATTCCTGCGTCTGCGCGTTCAGGGAGCCGGCCTGGGCTTTGTGGCTGTCCCGCTTTTGGATGGCCAGGCGGAACTGGATGAAAAAAATCGAGCTAAGGATGACGGTGACGGCGATCGAGCAATAGAAGAGGATCGGGACGAGCCGCAAAACCATCGGCAACGGCGGGGTGATATCCTTCCGGTCACTCTTGAAGTCGTCAATATGGCGGTCGGTGATTTGCACGGGCTAATTTTTCATCATGAGCGACGCGAGGAGAGCGGGCTCGGTGAGGTCGTTGATCTCGCGTCCTGGGAAGGATTCCGCGAGGCGCTCGCCGAGGCCCGGCAGAGGCTCGTCGCAGGCCAGCGTGATGCCGACGCCCGGGGGCAGGCGCGAGTGGAAGGGCGAAAGCAGGTCGGTGATGGCCGTGGGATCGTCGTCGTAAACATCGGTGCGCGAGCGCAGTTCGAGCCAGCGGTCCTGATCCTGCACCAGCGCGCAGACGGCCCCCTCGCAGCAGATGATATAGAACGTGCTCACCGGTTGTTCGGAGCCCTTGGTTTTGTTTGTTTCCGCCAACGCATGGCGGAGGAGGACGTAGGTGCCGCAGCAGAGCCGCCCGACCCGGAATCCGGATTCGCTGAAAAGCGCCTCGGTCTTCCGAGTCTGATCCTCGTCAAACGTGAGCAGGATGCTCGAATTGGTTTCCGGATTATGGGTGATCGCATACCGCTTGCCGCGCTCGAATTTTCCTCCGAGGACCGCCCGGGGGTTGGTTCGGAGCATGTCCTCGCTGCCCGTCCGGCGGGAGAGATTGGTCTCGAGGCTGATGACGTAGCGCGTGTTGAGCGAGACGGCGCACCAGCCGTGTTCGGTCAGCGTTTTGATGTGCTCGGAGGCCTGGGCCAGGCCCTCCTTGGGTTCGACGCGCGCGACATCCTGCTCGTCCGGCCTGCCCGAACGGCTGATCCCACGCCAAGTGAGCTTCACGCGCCCAATGCCGAAAAAAACTGTTTTTCCTGCGGGGAACCGCTTTCTCCACGCGGCCGAGGGATCGTCCGGCTCGGATCGGAACGCGGAAAAGTTGAGGATGGATTTGAGGTCGACCGGCTTCATCGCGAGATTTCCTGCTGGCGTTCGAGGTAGTCCGAGACATCGTCCCAGGAAAACGTTGCGCCGGTCGGTGCGGAGGAGCTTGAAAATCCCTCCTCCGATCGCATGGCGATGCTCTTCTCGAAGTTATACATCCCTTTTTTCCAGCCGGTTTCGAGCTCCTGGTCGAGCTTTTTGAAATCGCCCCGGCGGATGATGTTCACCACGCCGTCGTATTGGAGGAGCACCTCGTGGATGGGGAAACGTTTGGATTTTCTCTCATCCAGCATGAGGCGCTGGCACATGACCAGGCGCAGGCAATCGGCGAGGGTTTCCTGCGAGCTTTCCAAGCGATCGGACGGGATGAGCTTCAGGAAGCGCTGGACGGTCTGGGAGGCGGTCGAGGTGTGGAGGGTGGCGACCACGACGTGGCCGGTCTCTGAGGCCTGGAGCGCGATCTCGGCGGTCTCGCCATCGCGGATCTCCCCGATGATGATGACGTCCGGGGCCTGGCGGAGAGCCGCCCGCAGGGCCTTCGAGAAGTCCGTCTCGTCGCTGCCCATCTCGCGCTGCGAGATCAGCGACGGCAGGCCGTCGGGGTAGATGAACTCGATCGGATCCTCGAACGAGATGACATGCTCGCGGCGGCGGAGCGCACGGTGCAGCACCATCGAGGCGATCGTCGTGGATTTGCCGCTTCCGGTCGCCCCGCAAATCAGGAAGAGCCCGTTCTTTGCCTCGAGGAAGGCTTTGACAGCCGGGGTGGGAACCTTGATCGCCGAGGGGGTGGGGATCTCGCTGGGCAGGAGCCGCAGCACCCAGCGCAGGCGGCCCTGCGTGATCATCTGGCTCACGCGAAACCTCCGCCCGTGCAGATCCATCGCGCTGTCGTCGCAGCCCGGCTCAAGATGCTCGGGGACCACCATCTCGAAAACCGCCTCGTCGAAGAGCAGCTGCCCGTTGAATTTGTAGGAAAGCGGCTCGCCCGGGGTCAGGTAAAAATCGCTGACCCCGTCGGCAAGCGAGAGGTCGCGGATCCTCACCCCGACCGGGGAATCCTCTGGAAGGTCAAGAAGGCGCATAAGTCGTGATACTACAGAATTGTGAGGTGAGAGAAACTACGGAGGAATAATCCCGGCAGCCGTCATCGCCTGGCGCAGGGTCATGCCCCCGTTGGTGCCGACAGCATCGAGCTTGTTGATGTTTTCCACCGTGGTCGTTGTCGGGTTGTCCCAGTGCTCAAAATAGCTGATCGGATCAACGGTCTTCGCAAACGAGCCGTCGGGTGCTGTCAAGTTGGTTGCCTTGAAAAGCAAATCCTGGTAGTCGCCGTCGCCGGCCACCCGCGTGTCTTCGATCGCGTAGGCGCTTGTGCCCGTGCCGACAGCGGCATACTGGTCGGCGTAAAAGGGGAAGGTCGTGTTGCTGCCGGTGGCCGCGTTCGTGCGGCTCAGTGAGGTGAGTGGGAATTTTGTGCCGGAGTTCGCGGCCAGGTTCTGCAGCGCCGTGGAACTGTTAGAAAGGGTGCCCAGAGCGTTGAGCGCGTTCCATGCGTTCTGCATGGTGTCGTTCGGGATCATGATCGCGGCCACCGTGTCGCCGGGGCGGAAGGTGAATTGTTTATTATTCACCGCCTGCAACTGGTTTGTGGCGCTGCCGATCGATTTGTCGGAACTGGCGTCAATGATCGTCTGCGCCCGGTCTCCCGCGATGATTCTTCGGATGGCTTCCATCAAAAAGTCGCGCTGGCCCTCGGGGGTGTCGAGGTTATAGACATCCGGCCCCATCCCCTCGAGCGAGAAGAGTGCCAGCCGGGAGGCGTAGCCTGCCTCGCGATACACGTAGCTGACCGGCACGATCCCGCTCGGGCCAACCGTCCAATACCCGCCCGGAAAATTCTGGTTCACGGCGTCGGAAAGCCCGAGGGTCGTGGATCCGCCGATCGTGGGTGTGACTCCCTGAGGCGGCGGGTCGGGAATCCAGACCCAGTGCCCAGGCAACCCACCTGAATCTATCCAGTCCCAGTGCCCATCTAAGGTGGTAGGCGGGGAAGTGTTCCAGACCCACCCGCCGGTTGTGGCCAGCCCCATCGTGGTCGTGCGGCTCGCATCCGTGGTCGGCGTGGTCGTCGCGAGGTCTTCGTCCAGCTTGAACTCCACGACCCCCGCCGTCCCCTGCTGGACGACAAACCGCTTCTCGGCGGCAACCCAGACCGCCCGGCGGCGGCTCGAGCTGTCCCCGTAGTCCGGCACGATCCGGGCGTCAATGACGCTGCCCGTCACGCCGAGGGTTTTTGTCGGATCGGCGCGGGTTTTTAGTTTCGTGAGGACGGCATCTGTGGTGGTGGCCGAAGTCAGGTTTCCGCCGCTGCTCAGGTAGAGCTGGATCGATCCGTTGAGCGAGGCCACGTCTTGGTCCAGCTTGGTGGCGGCCGACGCCTGCTGCGTGTTTGTGATGGAGACATACCCTATCGAGCCGAGCACCGCTATGGCCGCCACCACGCCCAGAACCTCGATCATCGTGAAGCCGACCGCACTGCGTGGAAACCGGGGCGCTTTCATGCTTTACCTATAGCATACGATCATCATCCGCGTCAAGATTCGCTGACGGCTGATCGGGGTTGCCCGTAGAGGGTAGAGGTGCTCGCCCGCACGATGCTTACGGAAATGATCCGGCCGGCGAGGCGGGGCTCGCCCTCGAAGACGACGATTTTATTGGTGCGGGTGCGCCCGGTGAGGCGGCCCGGGTTGTTCCGGCTGGGCCCTTCGCAAAGGATCTCGACTTTTGTTCCGATGAGCGCGTTGAGGCCTGCGGTGAAATGCCGGTTGACGACCTGCAGGAGGTCGCGGTTGCGGAATTCCTTCACGTCTTCCGGAAGCTGGCCCGGCATCGCCGACGCGGGGGTGTTCTGGCGCGGGGAATATCGGAAGACGAACGCGTTGTCGAAGGCGGCCCCGTCGCAGAGGGCGCGCGTGGCGGCGTAGTCATCGTCGGTCTCGCCGGGGAACCCGACAATGACATCCGTCGTGATCGCGATTCCCGGGCGCTCCGCGCGCAACCGGTTCACCAGCCCGCGGAATTTTTCCGCCGTGTACCCGCGGCGCATGGCTTTCAGAATCCGGTCCGACCCGCTCTGGAGCGGCAGGTGGACGTGCTCGGCGAGCTTCGGCAGCCGTGCGAACGCTCCGATCAAATCCGTGCGGAACCCGAGCGGGTGAGGGGAGGTGAACCGCACGCGCTCGATGCCATCCACCGCGCAGACCGCCTCGAGGAGCCTGACAAACGGGCTGGTGCCGCCGCGCGCAGGAAATTCCCGGCGGCCGTAGAGGTTGACGATCTGGCCGAGGAGCGTGACCTCGCGCACCCCGCGCTCCGCGAGCCCGCGCACCTCGTTGACAATTTCCCCGGGCGTCCGTCCGCGCTCGTTTCCGCGGGTCTGCGGGACGATGCAGAACGCGCAGCGCATGTTGCAGCCCTGCATGATCGAGACAAACGCCGTGCATTGGCCGGGCGCGAGATCCTGCTCGCGGATCGTCCCCTCCGAGCCCTCCTCCTCGTCCACGTCCACGACCGGCAGCCGCACGTCGTCGATCCGGGCCTCGATCCGCCGCCGGAGCAGGCCGTCCACATAATCCGCCACGCGGTGGAATTTCTGTGTGCCGGCGACGAGATCCACATCGGGGGAAGTTCTCGCGAGCGATTCCCCGCGCGCCTGGGCCATGCAGCCGAGGTAGCCGAGGACGAGGTGCGGGCGGGCGGCGCGGAGCCGGCGCAGCATCCCCATCTTCCCGATCGCCTTTTGCTCGGCCATGTCGCGCACGCTGCAGGTGTTCAGGAGGATGACATCCGCCTCCGCCTCGTTGTCGGTCATCCGGTAGCCGCGCGCCGCGAGCATCGCCGCGACCTGTTCGGAGTCGCGCTCGTTCATCTGGCAGCCGTAGGTTTTGATATGGACAGCGGGCATCGGAGGCAGGAAAATTACCCGAATCCCGGAGCATTTCCAGCCTTCATACCGATCGGTTGGATGCGCCCGGGAATTTCTGCGAACCATTTGACAGCCGGGCGGAGCCGGTGCACGGTGCGGGGCGCGCAAAGGAAAAAATTTCCCGGGCGCGCAAAAAACTCATGAAAGCATTCGGGAAACAGGTTCGCTCGACGAACAGCATCTTTTTGATCGGAACCTTCGTGGCGACGCTGACGGCTGTCCCGATCTACCTCTGGCATTACGGGCTGAGCGGATTCCAGGCCGGGCTCTTTTTCTTTTTTCTGATATCGACCGGGATGAGCATCACGCTCGGCTATCATCGGCTGTTTTCTCATCTCACGTTCCGCGCGAGCTGGCCGGTGAAGCTCTACACGCTGCTCTTCGGCGCGGCGGCCTTCGAGGGATCGGCGCTGGAATGGAGCGCCGACCACCGGAGGCATCACAAGTTTGTGGATCGCGAGGAGGATCCCTACGACATCTCGAAGGGATTCTTCCACGCGCATATCGGATGGCTGCTTTTCCGGACCGGTCCGGACACGCCGCTGACTTGGGTGAGGGATTTGCAGAAAGATCGCCTCGCGCGGTGGCAGCACAGATACTATGTGCCGATCGCGGTCGGGATCGGCTTCGCTTTGCCCACAGCGATCGGCTGGCTGTGGGGCGGCCCCACGGCGGCGCTCGGGGCATTTTTGATCGCCGGCGTGGCCCGGGTGGTTGTCGTCCACCACATGACATTCTGCATCAATTCCCTGTGCC
Organism: Verrucomicrobiia bacterium; assembly: GCA_037128135.1. Taxonomy (GTDB): domain Bacteria; phylum Verrucomicrobiota; class Verrucomicrobiia; order Chthoniobacterales; family Terrimicrobiaceae; genus QYQL01. The sequence goes on along the minus strand of JBAXXD010000030.1, from coordinate 17,933 downwards.
ACTGGATTGGCGACCGCCCGTATTCGAGCGACTGCACCGCGCGCGACAGCTTTCTGATGGCGGTTGTCACCTTCGGCGAGGGCTACCACAATTATCACCACGAGTTTCAAAACGACTACCGGAACGGCGTGCGCCCGTGGCAGCTTGACCCGACGAAGTGGATGATCTGGCTGCTGAGCAAGGCGGGCCTGGTGAGCGGGCTGCGGACGATTCCCGTGGAGAAGATCATCGGGGCGCGCCTTGCCGAACAGGAGCGTTTGCTGCGGAAATGACCCGCTATTCTTTTGACGGCTTTCCGCTTTCGAATGCCGACGTGACCGGGCGGCCCCAGAACGCTTCCGGGAGATCAATGCCGAGGATCCAGAGAGCCGTTGCGGCGGTATCGTAGATGACAACCGGCGCGGTGATCGTAAACTTTTTTTTGACTCCTTTGCCCCAGGCGACCCAGGGGATCTCGACGTCTTCGGCGGCCGCCGACCCGTGCGTTCCTCCGGCCGGTGAAGACCCCAGCTCGCCCTCGGCGCGGGGCTGATCATGGCCCCCGTGATCGGCGGTGAGGATGATCACGCTGGAATCTGTCAGGCCCGCCGCTGCGATGGCCGTTTTGATGATATTCAGCGCGGCATCGCATTCCGCAAAGGCCCGCATTTTCTCGGGAGAGTCCATCCCGAATTGATGCCCCGCCACATCGGGATCCCCGAAGTGGATGAAGCACAGGTTGGGCCGGGATTTCGCGATGTAGGCGGCAAAGGCGGCGGCCACGGATTTGGCATCGGGATTCTCCGGCTTGACAAAAACATCCAGGCTTCCCGGCAAAGCGAGCGTCTCAAATTTGGCCTTGGCGACGAACATCGCGGTCGCCAATCCGTTTTCCTTCGCAATGCTGAAGATGGTGGGGACCTTGACCCTCCCCTTCTTGGGATCGAAGTCGTTCCAAAGGATCTGATGCTTTTGAATCCCGACGCCGGTGAGCATCGAGGTGTGAGTCGGCAGGGTCGAGCTGGGCACGATCGTGTAGGCGTTCCATGTGTGGGCGCCCTCGGCGGCCATTTCTTTGAAGGTCGGCATGTCGCTCTTCTGGATGCCGCTCGGGGCGCCCTGATCAAAGCTGATGATGAAAACGTGCGAGGCCCGCGGGGTAGCCGCGGTCGCCGTCATCGCGAGGCAGAACACCACGTGAAAAATCAGGAGTCGCCATTTCATATGTGCGGGCAGATTACCCGGCCCCCGGCGGATTTCCAGCCGGAATTCCGAAGGAATGCTTCCCACCCGCGCGTGGGAATGATAATGCTCACGCGTGCAAATAGAAATCCTGGAATCCGGGCCGGTCACGACGCTGAAGCTGTCGGGGGAGATCGATCTGCACGCCTCACCCGAGCTGCGCAAGCGGCTGCAGGCGTGCGTCCGCTCGCAAACGCCCTCGCTCTTGCTCGATTTCACCGAGGTGATCTACATTGACTCGAGCGGGCTCGCGACGCTGATCGAGTATGTCCGTGAGAGCTCCGGCTTCGGCGGGAAATTCGTGCTTTTCGGACTCCAGAAACGAGTCCACTCGATCTTCGATCTCGTCCGGCTCAATGAATTGTTCGTGATCAGCGGCACGGCCGACGAGGCCGCCCTGGCGGCAAAATGACTTTTCAGGCGGAGCTGAATACCTTTTTTTCTCTCAACGGCCAGATTTTATACTGGCTGTTCGTCGGCCCGTTCCGCGGCCGTCCGGTGCGGATTCAGACGGTGTTCCAGCAGATGGTGAGGATCGGCGTGCAGGCGTTTCCGATGACGGCGCTCACGTCGCTGAGCATCGGTCTCACGCTCGCGATGCAGGGCGCGCAGGAACTCTCGCGCATGGGCGCCTCGGCGTATGTCCCGAACCTCGTGGCGGTCACGATCCTCCGCGAGCTCGGACCGCTGCTCGTGGGGGTCGTCGTGATCGGGCGCAGCGGGTCGGCGGTGACGGCGGAGCTCGGAACGATGAAGGTGGGCGAGGAGATCGAGGCGCTCGAGGTCATGGCGATCAACCCGATCCGCTTCCTCGTGGTTCCCCGGTTTCTCGCGATGCTGGTCATGCTCCCGGTGCTGACGGTTTTCGGGGATTACATCGGGATGGCCGGCGGGTGGACGGTCTGCCATTTTTCCCTGGGCATGAACACGGCAAGCTACGTCCAGCGCCTGATGGAGGCCGGGCACCCGCTCGACCTGTATTCCGGCATCGTGAAAAGCTTCGTCTTCGCGTGGCTGATCATCCTGATCTCGTGCCAGTCCGGCCTGGGGGTCTCGGGCGGGGCCGAGGGCGTCGGGCAGGCGACCACGTCGTCGGTCGTCACCTCGATCCTCGCCATGCTCGTCGCCAACGCCGTGCTCACCGCAATTTTCTTTTTTACCTGACCCATGCCCGTCATCGAAGTCCGCGACCTGGTGAGAAAATTCGGCCCGAGAACCGTCTTGAACGGGATCAGCTTCACGGTGGAAAAGGGGGACACGATGATCATCATGGGCGGTTCGGGCTGCGGGAAAAGCACGCTCCTGCGCCACATCATCGGGGCGATGCGGCCGACGTCCGGCTCGATCAAACTCTTCGGCGAGGAGATCACGACGATGCCGGTGCCCCAGCTCGAACAGCTGCGGCTGAAGTTCGGGATGAATTTCCAGTTCGGCGCGCTCCTGCAATCGCTGACCGTCGGCGAGAATGTCGCGCTCCCGCTCCTCGAGAACAGCCGGGTGGATCCGGAGATCGTGGATCTCATCGTCAAAATGAAGCTCGAACTCGTCGGCCTCACCGGCTTCGAGAACCTCAAGCCGGCTGAGATCAGCGGGGGGATGCGCAAGCGGGTCGGGCTCGCCCGCGCGGTTGCGCTCGACCCGGAGCTCCTCTTCAGCGACGAGCCGACCTCCGGCCTCGATCCGATCATGACCGCCGTGATCGACCAGTTCACGCTCGACCTCACCCGCAAGCTCGACATGACCGCCGTCGTGGTCACCCACGACATGACGAGCGCGTTCCGGATCGGCACGAAAATGATCGTCCTCGGAGCCGGGAGGCGTGCCGGAACCATCATCGCGCAGGGGACGCCGGACGAGATCAAAAACCACCCGGATCCGGAGGTGCAGCAGTTCATCAAGGGCGAGCCGGACGGCCCGGTGCCGCTCAAGCTTTCTCCCGAGGATTACATTGATCGCCTCCTCGGCCACGAGCGCCAGAAGGGCGTGGCCTACTGACGCCCTCCGCGCCGGCCTTCGATTGGGATTTCGTCACCCCTTGGAACCGGTCGGTGATGTGTTCTTCTGGTGCGCATAGGTGCGAACTCCCGCGCGCCAAGTGCTGAGCACCGGGATTCCCGGCCATTCCTCTACCGGTGTTGTGAGAGGGTTCTTGGCAAGGACCACGATGTCTCCGCGCATCCCCTTCTTGAGCATGCCTTGGCGCGACTCTTCGAACGCCGCATACGCAGCCCCCTGCGTATATCCCAGGAGTGCCTGCATCGGGGTCAGAGCTTCGCTGGGAACGAGTGGCTCTTTCTTGCCCGGTTCGATGCGGCGGATAGCGATCGACATGCCGGCCAGAGGGCTTGGCGTTTGAACCGGCCAGTCGGAGCAGAACGCGAGCGTGGCACCGGTCTTTGCGAGGCTCGCATAGGGATACTGCCAGTCGTTGCGAACCGGTCCGAGGCGGTCCATCACCCCATCCAAGTCACCGGCCCAATAGGGGGTCGCGACGGGGAGGACTCCGATCTTGCCGAAGCGGGCGATGTCGCCGGCCTGAATGGCCTGGCAGTGCGCGATGCAGGGACGGCGGTCGCGCGGGCCGTCCTTGGCCGCCATCTGCTCGATGCAGTCGAGCGCTTGGTGGATTGCGGCATCGCCTATGCCATGGACGTGCACTTGGAATCCCGTTTTGTCTGCGGCGATCAATGCCTGTTCCAGTTCCTCCTGTGTCCACTGCAGAAGGCCGCACGGGTTCGTGGCATTGGTCCCTGCATTGGTGTAGGGATCCGTCATGGCCGCGGTATTGATCTCGATGACGCCATCGCCGAAAAACTTCGCTGTGCGAACGGTGACCAAAGGGTCGCCAGCCTGGTCCACGAGCCCGTCCCTGGCGGCCTGTTCGGCCAGCTCACGCGCCTTAATCGTCTCCTTGATATCCTCGCGCCATGTGGCCCTATGAATCAGGGGGGTGAGATTCACGCGGCAGGACAGGGCTCCCGATTTTGCAGCTTCGATGTATTTGGAGACCCAGCCCGCAGGGACGTAGCAGTCCTGAACGTAGGTGATTCCGCACGAGGCGAAGATGTCAAAGGCTCCGCGCAGCGAGGCCACTTCCTGCTCAAAGGGGTTTTCCGGCAGGGCGGGCAGCAGCAAATCCATTGCGTTGAACTCGATCAGATAGCCAATCGGCTCGCCGTCCGGCCTGCGAGGAATCTCTGATCCCTGAGGCGTGGCAGTATCTTTGTTAATCCCTGCACGGCGAAGAGCCTCGGAGTTGACCCACAAGCTGTGGCCGCACATGCCGATGAGAACAACCGGGCGATCCTTGCACACCGTGTCGAGCAGGTGCGCGTCAAACGCCTCAACGGGAGCAACCCTTTCCTTAAAGCCGCGACCAAGGATCCAGTCGTCCTTGGGATGTGTGTCGGCCCATTTGCGGACAAGGGCCACGACCTCCTCGATCGAGTTCGTGGCGTCGAGATCCAGACAATTCATTTGAACCTTCGTTCTCTCCCACGGATGCGCATGGGCGTCGAGCCATGCCGGCATGGCCGTCGCGCCACCCAGGTCAACCACATCCGCAGCCTTCGCTGCAGGGTGGTTCAGAGCCTCGTCGTCGAATGCCTCGATCTTTCCATGGAGCACGAGCACGGCCTTGGCGCTCGGATGGGAGGGATCGAGGGTCACGATCTCTCCCCCCTTGAAAAGCACCGGCTGGGATGGCGCAGGTTGATTCGGCGCGACGGCCGCTGGTGCGGTTTTGAGACCGGGCGATTCCCCGAAGGCCGGCATGCCCGGCAGCAACACAAGGGCCAGGGGGAACAACGCCAAGCATTGACGCAACCTTAACATGGCGGCGCTCAAGGCGGGTGACGAATGGCGCGGATTTTTCATATGTTTGTATTAGAGTGGAATATCCTTGAAGAGCTGGCGCACTTCGGGATCCGGATCTTCGACCGCTTTGCTCTTCGTGTTGAAAATCATCGTGGCCCGGTGCTTGGGTTCATAGGCCGGCCATTCGGGCAGGCCCTTGTGATTGGGGTCGCCCGTCCGGGCAAACGAGATCCACGCGTCCTGCATGGCATCGGAAAGAGCCATCGGCGGGTTGGGCCCGACGATTTCGTCGGCGAGCTCGCTGGAGAAGGTATTGAGGACAAACGGCACCTCAATGGCATGGCAGGCATTCAGATACTCCTTGTTCGGCACCTGCGACTTCCAGTCGAAGCGATACATCCAGACCTTTGCATGCTTTTCCTGCGCTTCGGAAACCCGGATATGCTGCATGAGGAACTGCAAGTCAGTGACGAAGGCAACGCTACTGGATACGCTGGATTTATCGGGCCCGGGAGTCGGATGTTTTTTGTTATAGAAGTTCAGCACCTCCTGTTTCCGATCACCGAGATTTCTCGCGGCCCAGGGGTTTTCCGCAAGGAACTGGTCGAGCTTCTTGGTTTTCAGGTCGGGGTAATAACCGATCCAGTAGCAGTATTCGTCGTGCACCGTGCCGTTGAGCAGCGAGATTCCGGCCGCCGCGCCATCCTGGATAGCGGCAAGCGGGTCTTTGGGAATCACGGTCCCGTCGATGACGGGCGCGCACATGCGGGAGGCCAGCGGGCCGACGTCGGATGCCAGCCGGACTTGGGCGTCGATAACCTCTGCCGGCTTCAGCTTTCGCAAGCCGGCGATGTCTGTGACATTTGCGAGCTTCATGAACTGTTTTGTGAGTTTCGCCGCTTCCTCTTTGGTTCTGAACGCATTGATGCTCCCGCTCTCGGCAATACCCTTCTGGAAAAGTCCTTTGGCCTGCGGCAGACCGATCAGCGCAAAGACGCTCTGGGCGCCTGCAGACTCCCCCATGATGGTGATGTTTTCGGGATCGCCACCGAACCGGGCGATATTGTTCTTCAACCAGCGCAGCGCCATGATCTGGTCCCGGATGCCATTGGAGCCGGAGCCCTGATACTCCGCGCCAAAATCCTCCAAGTAGAGGAAACCCAACATGCCGATCCGGTAGTTGATGCTGGCGAAAACAATGTCGCCGCGCTTGGAAATGTTTGCGCCGTCATAGACGGGATCATTCGATCCGCCGCCGATGAAGGCGCCGCCGTGAATATACACGAGGACCGGTCTTTTCTTCCCATCGATCCCGGGCGTCCAGATGTCGAGGTTCAGGCAATCCTCGTCCTGGGTGAACTTGGATGAGGGCTCCAAATCGTCGAGCATCTGCGGGGCAGAGGAACCAGCGCGCGTGGCGTCCCGCACGCCGTCCCATGGCGCAACTTCCACCGGCGGCGCAAATCGCAAGTTTCCCTTGGGCGCCTGCGCGAAGGGAATTCCCAGAAACGCCAGCACGCCGTTTTTTGTTTGAATGCCTTCCACCTTCCCGCTCGCCGTGACGACGATGGGGTTTTCGCCCTCCCCGGCGGCCGCGTTTGCATGTGCTGCGAGCATCAGGCAAAGCATGCCAATAATGGCCGCGCAGGTGTTGGATCTCAGCTGCCCGCAGCGTTGCGTCTTGGTTTTCAGTTCTTGCTGTATGGATGTTAGTGTTTTCATGTGAGTTATTTTAAAGCGGAATGTCTTTGAAAAGGTTGCGCGCTTCAGGATCCGGGTCTTCGACCGCTTTGCTCTTCGTGTCGAAAATCATGGTGGCCCGGTGCGCGGGTTCATAGGCCGGCCATTCGGGCAGGCCCTTGTGATTGGGGTCGCCCGTCCGGGCAAACGAGATCCACGCGTCCTGCATGGCATCGGAAAGGCCCATCGGCGGGTTGGGGCCGACGATGTCGTCTGCGGAATCAGGGTCAAACGATTTGAAAAGGAATGGCAACTCGAGGCCATGACAGGCGTTCAGGTATTCCTTGCTCTTCACATTCGCCTTCCAGTCGAAACGATACATCCAAACCTTTGAATGCTTTGACTGCGCTTCCGAAGCCTTGATATGCGGCACGAGGAACATACCATCGGTGATGTAGGCGACGCTACTGGATATGCTGGATTTATCGGGCCCCGGGGTCGGATTTCGTTTGTTATAGAAGTCCAGCACATCCTGTTTCCGTGCGCCCAGCTTTTCCTTGATCCACGGCCAATCCTGCAGGAACCGATGGAGCGGGGATTGCAGACCGGGGGAGAACTGGATAAAGAAGCCATATTCGTTGTGATTGGTGCCGTTGAGCAGCGCAATTCCGTCTGCCGCGCCATCCTGGATGGCTGCATACGGCTCCTTGGGGATCACAGTCCCGTCGATGACCGGCATGCACATGCGAATAGAATTCTCGCCCATCTGAATTTGCACCTTGGCCTGAGCTTCAAGGATCTGGTTCGGGGTCAGTTTCCGCAAAGCGGCGACATCGTTGAGGCCGGCCATTTTCATGAACTGTTTGGTGACGTCTGCCGCCTCTCCCCTGGTCCTGAACCAATTGATGGGCGCGCTCTCGGCAATCGCCTTCTGGAAAAGACCCTTGGCCTGGGGCAGGCCCATCAGCGCGAAGACGCTCATCGCGCCCGCAGACTCCCCCATGATGGTGATGTTATCGAGATCGCCACCGAATCGGGCGATATTGTTCTTCAACCAGCGCAGCGCCATGATCTGGTCCCGGATGCCATTCGAGCCGGACCCCTGATATTCCGCGCCAAATTCCTCCAGGTCGAGGAACCCCAACACGCCGACCCGGTAGTTAATGCTGGCAAAAACAATGTCGCCACGCTTGGAAATGTTTGCACCGTCGTAGATGGGATCACCCGATCTGCCGACCATGAAGGCCCCTCCGTGAATAAATACGAGGACTGGTCTTTTCCGCCCGTCAATCCCGGGCGTCCAGATGTCGAGGTTCAGGCAATCCTCGTCTTGGGCATATCGGGATGCGGGGTCGCTGACATCAGCCGGCTGCGGAGCCGCTGGTCCGGACTTCGTGGCGTCCCGCACGCCCTCCCATGGCGCCACTTCCACCGGCGGCGCAAATCGCAGGTTACCCGTGGGTGGCTGCGCGAAGGGAATTCCCAGAAATGCCAGCACCCCGTTCTTGGTCTGAAGGCCTTCCACCTTTCCGCTCGCAGTGGCAACGATGGGATTTTCGCGCTGCCCGGCAGCCGCGTTGGTAGGTGCCGCCTGCAAAAGACACAGCATGCTCATGAAGGCCGCGCAAGAGCTGGCACTCAACCGCCTGCGCCTGGGCGTCATGCTTTTTGGCTCCTCAGAAGAAAATATCGATCCCCATGCGTTTTTTCGAATAGCGCCTGTGGCATGGGCCTCCCTCCCATGTGTGACAATCCAGCAAGACATGGGCAAGATGCCCATGCCACGGATTGGTTTCGACAAAAAGTTTTTCGGTCTCTGCTGAATGGAACGTAGTGTTGTCATGTGAGTCGTTTGTTTCGTGAGAATGCGCATGCCACGCAGAACCCCTAAGTCTTTCGGAAAAACAAAAGCCTCGTGGGGCAAGCTGGTGAAGGCTAATGAAATTGAAATTCGCGGTAATTCGCGGTTCCGAAAAGGGAGGCCGACTTGCGCTTCACCTTCCCGAAATCAATTTTCCCGAGATCGATTTTGCGGATATCGTAGTTGTCGTAGGTTCGGAAATAGTAAACGCGATTTTTGAGGTCATCCACCACCGCATAGGAAGTGAGCTGCGGGTTATCATTGATGAAGCGCCAGTAGAGAATCCCTTGCGGGATGTCCACCGTGTTCACCATCGACCATGCGCAGACGAGGGGGATGGGCCATTGGGCAGTGATCGACTTGGTTTTCATCTTTTGCTTTTCAAGGGATAACTTCCGCGCGTTCCGCTCCGGCAATGCAGATGCTTTCCAGTTTCAACATCTGGGGTTCAGGCCCGGAAAACTCCGGTTCGACGGTCAGCGTGTGCAACTCCGCCGGATTCAGATTCTGCGCAACCACTTTGACCAGGAAAGCCGATGGCGCGAATGTTTTCGCCCAACTGGTATCGTTATGCGTCACCGCGTTTTTACCATCAATGGAAATTTTGTACGGCCCACCCCAGATCGTCGCTTCGCCAAAGATTAACACTGTCGTGCCGAAAAACTTCACCGTTAGCGGCTCCGGCTTTACCCCGGTCACTTCAAATTGTTCGAATCCCAACCGTTTGCAATTGGCGGCGATGACTTCGTTATCCTGCCAGCGGGAACAGAGGAAATCAAAGGTGCCGGCCCGGATTTCTGGCATGCCGATATGCCAGCCTTCCGGCAAATGCCCAAGTTCCGACAACTTGAATCTCTGAATTTTTGCATAAGTCGGAGCTGAAAACCATTTTTCAGGCACCCCGGGCTGCATGTTTTCCAGAGCTGCGTTTTGAAAAGCTTTCCAAACATGGTCGGCATAAACGGCGTACCCGTAGTCATGCGGATGGGTGTTGTCGAACAGTTCGGGAGGCCAGACTTTATCAAGTTCCAGCTTCCCGGCCTGATAGGCGTCGCGCATACCGGCGACCACATCGGCAAATGCCAGATTATAATCCCGGAACATGGCGATATGAGAAGTGCGCCGCTTGAGCGTATCGATGTCCGGCAGCGTAATGAATTCCCTTGACGCCAGAAAGACAGGGAACACCGGGCAGTTGCCTTTTGTCAGAATATGCCGGACTATTCCTTCATACGCCGCCAGCGCCGCATCATCAGTGGTCTTGGCATTATCATTTAGCGTGAAGTCTAAAAAGACCAGATCCGGCTTATAAGCCAGCACATCACGTTCCAGCCGGTAGATTCCCAGCATCGAACCTGTGCCGCCGATCGTGGCATCCACGAAATTCCACCGGGCTTTGGGATATGAGAGCCGCAGATTTTTCATGGTGATTCCCCGATAACTGGTCTTGTTGGGATCACTCGCATTCGCTCCCCAAGTCAGGGATCCGCCGAAAAACACCACTGTTAAAGCTTCGCCATTTTCCGCTTTTTTGACAAAATCTCCGATGCCGCCGGGAGCGGCAAAACAACTGAAACCTAATATCTGCGCCATAATAACCAAAACTTTCATTTACGATTCTTGAGGTGCAGGAAGCGCAGCCGAAACGAAGTGAGGCATCGCCCGCGCCCCCGGGCCTTCTCAGCCGCCGGCTTTCTGCGCGAGCAGGGCGTTGACTTTTTCCATGACGGCGAAGGCGTCGGCGACGTAGAGGACATCGGCCTTGCCGCGGGACCATCCGCAATTCGGGTCGAGGCTGATCGCGCGGCGCTCGCCGACGAACCGCCATCCGACGGTGTGGGGTTCCTCGCCGTGGCAGCAGGTGGAGAGGCCTTTCGGGTGGCGCGGGGTCGAGCCGGTCTGTCCGACCTGGTTCATGTGGGTGAGAAACGTGAGGGTCGCCTGACCCTCGCCGCTCAAATCGACAAGCGACTTCGTGCTGCCAAGCGACGCGCGCGAGAGGCGGAGGAAATCGAGGATCAACTTCTGGGCTTCTTCGGTCTTCACCTGTCCGTCCGGCTGCTTCTTCGTCCAGCCGGCGCCGGTCACGAAAAGCAGGTCGGCATCCGGGCGGATCGTCTGTTGATCGGCCGCCTGGGATTCGATGCCGGAGACGTTCGAGCGGACGCCGGAAGGCGTGCAGGGAACGGGCACCAAAGCCGCGGATCCCGGTGCACCCTGCCAGGCGGGAGCGATCCCGCTCTCGACCGCAAGCACCCAGGGCCGCCGGGCGCGGGTGAGGACGCCCTCCATCCGCTGGCGGTAATACCACCGCGCGATCGCGGGCGAATCGCCGGAAACCGAAAGCCCGGTGACATGGCTGTCGGCCTGGCCGCCCAGCCGGTGGGCGACACCGGCCGCAACCCGGTTCCATCGCGAGCCGGACGGGCCGATGACAAGCGTCGCGCCGGCCGCGCGGGCGAGGGCCTCGGCCGCCGCCGCATCGGTCGCATACCGAGGCTGCGTGAACCCGGCACCGGCCACGGCAAAGAATTTTGCGGCACCGCACGAGGCGATGCCATCCGCGGCCGACTGTGGATTTTCTCCCCACAGGCCGACGGAAAATGTTTTTCCGAGCGAGTCGGCGAGTTGTTTGGCGGTGGCGAGCGCCTCGAGCGCGCTTTTCGAAAGTGCCGCATCGGTCGGCGAGAGAAAGAGTATGGTTTCCATGGCAGTTATTTATTGGTGATCCAATCCACGATTTCCGCGGCGATCTGATCCGGCGGGAGATCCTTGACGACCTTCGTATCGCGGGCCTGTTTCGGCAGCGAGACCGACAGGAACGAGACGCCCTCCGCGCCGGCCTTCGCGGGCTTCGCTTTCTGGAGGGCGGGCATGATCGCGCGCATGTTCGCCATGCCGACCTGCGGGTTATTCCGCGGCTCGGGAAGGCTTCCGGTCGCCCAGCCGAGCACGGCCGGCGGCGCCTCGCAGATCGAGATCTGATGCTGTCCGCCCTCGATCCGCTCGAGGATTTTCAACGATCCGCCGGCTTCGATTTGGATTTCGTCAACCCCTTGGAACTGGTCGGTGATGCCGAGGATCTCGCCGACGATCTGCATCGTGGCACCGGCCCCGCGCGAGGCCGATTCCCATCCGCCGAAAACGAGGAGGCGCGAGCGGTCGATGCCCGGGATCGCCTGGATCGCCTCCGCGAGCGCGGCGGCGGTTTCTCCGGCGTCGGTGAAGCCGCTCGCCGAGCCATCGAGGGCGACCAGCTCGAACGGCACTTTCTGGGCGAGGGTCATCATCGCCTGCTGGAGTTTGGCCTTCGGGCCGAGCGCGACGAGCCAGACCTTGCTGCCGGGATTTTTTGCGGCGAGATGGGCCGCCTCGTAGAGCGCGTGCCCGGCCCACGGGTCCAGCCACGCGGGCAGCATCATTTCATTTTTCAGGGCCGGACCCGCGGGGCCGGAAACCGGCTCAAGGGTCTGGAGAGGATCGGGAACAATGCTCCCGCAAACGACGATTTGGTATTCAGGCATAAGTATTTAGTTTTCGGCCGAGTGCAGCCCGCCCGCACCCGCATGAAATGCGATGAGCCCGTTCTCGGGATCCTTGGGATGGGCCTTGGAACAATTCCACAGGCAGGCCCCGCAATAGACGCACTTCTCGCGGTCAAATGCCGGACGCCCGTTCTCGCCGGGAAAAATCGCCTGCCCCGAGCACATCTCGATGCAGATCTTGCTCCCGCACGATTCGCAGTCGCGGGGATAGAGGAACTCGACGTGATCCGCGTATCCGGCCGGGGCTTGAACTTTTCCGCCGATGAGAAGCGCGTCCTGATGCGAGACGAGAAGCTCCCCGTCGAAGGGAATGGACGGCCAGCCCGCCCGCTCCATGAGGGCGGCGTGGACGGAGATCCCCTTGGCCTCGGATTCCTTGCGGATGGTTTGGATTTCTTCAAGCGGGATCCGCCCGCGATAATACTCCTCGAGGCTTGGCACGCGCCGGTGGGGAGGCATGGGTTTTCCCGGCATGGCGACGAGGCCCTGGGTGAGGCCGACGACCATCATGCCGGCCATTCCGGGAATGAAGCCACGCTGGAATCCATCGCGGGCGCGCTCGGCCACGCGGCCTTCCTTGTCGACCCAGCTCGCGCGGCGCCGGCCGATGTAGGCGGACTCAAGGTTCTCCGCGGTGAACGGCTTCTTTTGTTTGAGAAGTTCGAGCACGCCCTCGGCAAGGAGGACGCCGGTTGTCCACGCCTCATCAACACCGGAATTCGTGAGGACGTTCGTGCTGCCGCTGCCCTCGCCGATCCGCGCGAAGCCGTTGCCGGCGAGGCGCGGTTCGCCGCGGCGGCCGGATTCCTGAAGCGACTTGGCACCCCACGAGCGGAGCCGCCCGCCCTTGACATGCCGCCAGATCGCGGGGTGAAGCATCCAATGCTGGAGATACCGGTAGGCGGTGCGCGCGGGGTTGTCGAACCACGAGGGAACGAAGATCCCCATCGAGGCCACGCGATTCGGATGGACGTAGAAAAAACCGAAGATCTCCGGCTCGGGATAGCCGAGAGTATGGAGCACCGTTCCGGGTTCGAGTTCGCAGGTCTCGGGCAGATCAACGACAAATTTCATGCCGAGCGCCCAGTCGTGGGTGTGGTGTCCCTCGGGGATGCCGAACGCCTTGTCGAGCTGGCGCCCGATCGGGCCGACCGGGCCGTCGGCCACCACGGTCAGCGCCGCGCGCACCTCCATGCCGGGCGTGAACCCGTCGGAGGGCTCCCCGTCCTTGCTCACTCCCTGATCCGCGAGCCGGACGCCGGCCACCCCGCCCGCCTCGACAAGAACTTCTTCCACCGGGCTTCCGGGCCAGATCTGCACTGCGCCCGTGCCCATCACCTGCTGGCTAACCCATTGGTTGAACTGTCCGATCGACAGTACGAGCCCGCCATGCTTGTTGAGAAATTCCGGCGTCCAAGGAAGCTCCATCGCGTCATCCTTGACGCCCAGGATTCCGCTCATCGCGCGGATCGCGACATCGGCCGCGCGCATCAGGGCCGGACGCCGGCTGGCCCCCACGGGATCTAACAGATAAAGGATTTTTTCGACGACCACCGGTGCCGCCATGGGGATTTGCGAGGGGTCGAGGCCTTCGAAGCTTTCGCGGATCCCGCGGGCCCGCGTGACCACGCCCGAGACCCCGAAGCCAAGGTCATCCGCCCGTTCGTAGCAGAGCACCTGGAGCGGCAGGCCCGGCGCGACTTCGCTCTCGATCGCCGGCGATCCGTCCGGATTCAGGATCCCCCTCGCGAGGGTTGTCAAAAACCCTCCCGAGGCCGGGCCGAACCCGACGCACACAATGTCGGCATCCATGCGCGGCCGCTCGATCACGGGATTTTCCTCGCTGGTCACTGCGGGTAATCGAGTGCCTCGGGGATCATGACCTGCGACAGGGCGACGGCCGCGCGGTCTTTGGCGAGGCGTGAGCCCGTGAGGCAGGCGTTCAATTTTCCGCTCAGTTGCAGGAACGGCTGTAATGCGGAAACATCGGGACAAGGCCCGGCCTTGGCGGGATGCTTCTGCGCGTCTTCGCGGACGTCCGCAGTGCCTCGCGCCGCGCTGGCAATGCCGGGAATCGTCCCCTCGAGTTCGTTGAGCTCGGTGGTGCCATAGCACGCCGCGCACGCCTCGTCGGTCCATTCGGGATGGCGGTTGTATCCGAAGACAAGGTCGGCGCAGATCCGCGAGACTTCGCCCGCAGCCCGTGCGGCCTGGACATGGCACAGCGAGGTGAGGAACGAGGAAACGCCCGGAAGTTCCTCGGCGACGGACGGGTAGGCCTGGGCGGACATCTCGAGGTTCATCACGTCGAGGATCTGCTGCCGCGAGGCGAGAAGCCAGCAGAGCGCGTCGGCCAGCGGGAATGTGACCCCCTGCCGGTTGCTCTGATAAAGCTTCTGGCCGTTGGCATCGGTTGAGCCCTGGAGGTGGCGCAGCGTCCAGAGCCAGAGCTTCATCGCCGAGGCCAGCAGGCACGCTCCGGTTTCCGGACGTCCGGACGCACTCTGCCGGAGATCCGCGATCCAGTTCTCGAATTGCGCGAGAAAAACCACGCTGGTCATCGTGAGCGACATCTGCCGTCGCTGAACCGCCTCCGGCCCCTCATACGTCGCCTCGAGCTGGGCATCCATCCACTTGTGGCCGAGGAATCCGGGGCAATCCTCCGTGACCCCGTAGCCGCCCATCAGGCTCACCGCCTCGCGCATCATCGTGGCACCGTAGCCGGTATTCCAGAGCTTGCAGGCCGGACAGAAAACGTTCGCCTGGGCGTCAAGAAGCGCGAACTGAACGAGCGGATCGTCGCGGAGCGCGGCCAGCCGCGCGGCGTCCGGCGCCGGGTCGCGGGAAAGCGCGAGATACTCGATCGCCTCGTCGCCGAGCTTTGCCATCACCTTGAAAGCGGCGCGTCCGGCAAGATTCCTCTCCGCAAAAATCCGGTCCTTTTCTTTTTCGAGCGGATCGATCGTGTCGAACATCCGGGCGGCTTCGAAGCCGAGAGCGGCGCTGGCCTCGCCGGTTGCCCAGACGTCCACCAGCCGGTGGAGGACATCCTGCTTCGTCTGGAGCCCGAGGTCGTAGCGCGGCGATCCGGGCTGGCCGGCTTCGCCGCCGCGGAACCGCGCGCGCTGATACCGGATGATCGGCTCGATTGCGGAAAGCAGCTTGGCCGAAGTCATCAGGCCGACGGTCACACGCGTCCGGCGGAAGACCGCTTCGATCACCTCGCCGTGGCTGGAGTTCGGGATGATCACCCCGTCCTTGACCGTGTATCCCCCGACGATCCGGCTGGCGGGAATTTGCAGGCTGAACACCGGATCGCGCGTCGAGGAGAGCTGGTGGACGAGCTTGCGGGTCGGAATCCCGCGATCCCAGATCCCTTGGTCGCCTTTTTCCAAAATCACGAGGCAGCTCCCCTTGATCCGGGGATCGGCCGAGTCCACGGCGGCGGTCACCACGTTTGCAAATCCCATGTTCGTGATGAACCGCCCGCGCTTGTCCACATGCAGGACCGGCTCCTCGCCGTCCTTCCACGAAACGATGCGCACCTTGCCGCCCAGCAGCCCGGTCTCGACGCCCACAAACGGAATCGGCTCGGTTAGCGCAAATGCCGCACGGATCGGCGCACGGCCTTCGGCGGGCGCGGCAAGCGACATATAGTGGTCGCGCTGCTCGGGCGTCCCCCGCTCATGGATCGGCGCCAGCCCGAGATTGCCGGCCAGGCTGAACGTCGCCGCTCCCGCATCCACCCACGACAGCTCGAAGGCCACCAGCGCCAGCGCCAGATTTTTCGGGCCCTCGATGAACCCGCCGTATTCCGGCCCCAGAAAAACCGAGCTGATCCCCGATCCGTCGAAGACTTCGAGGAGGGAATTTTTTTCGTCGGTCCACTCGTGGCTGTTGCGGGCACCATTGGCCACCAGCCGGGCCACTGGCCCGCGGGCCACAGCCCGGACGGATTGCACCAGCATGGAGAGGTCGTAGCGGTCGGCGAATCTCCAAAGGATCGCGCGAAGCTCGTCGGAGGGCAGGGTTTGCAGGGCAGGAGCAGGTTTTTTTTCCATGAAAATTTCAGGTGTTCCTGACATCTCCGATGGGGACTTGCGACGGGAATCTTGACTCCCATCATGTGTCCCAACGGAAGGAGGGCAGGCGAATCGGCATTGCTATAAATTGTGCGCCGTGATGTGTCAAGCGGGCGCGCATTCCGGCAACGGGCGACTCGACAAAAGGGCTGTTTCGTGTATGCTGTCTTGTCATTACTGCCGCTGAAAAACCCCGGGCGGGGGAGCATGCGGCACGCCAATCGATTATCATCACTTGTCAACGGGGCACCCTCCCGCGATTTCACCGTGCGAAAAATTCTTGTTCTTCCGTTTGTCTTTGCGGTTGCGGCCTTCGCGCAGGATCCTTCGGCTCCGCCCGACGACTCGCCCTACGAGCAGATGCAGATCCTCGCCCACGCGATGCAGATCATCCGGCAGGACTACGTGGACGAATCAAAAGTTTCCTACAAAGACCTGACCTACGAGGCGATGCGCGGGATGCTTTCCTCGCTCGATCCGCACAGCCAGTTCATGGAGCCGAAGGACTTCAAAAACATGCAGGAGGACACGAAGAGCGAGTTCGGCGGGCTCGGGATCGTTGTCTCGCAAAAAAAGGGGGTTCTCACCGTGATCAGCCCGATGGAGGACAGCCCGGGATTCGAAGCCGGAATTCTTCCGGGCGACGAGATTCTCAAAATCAACGGCGAAACGACGGACGAGCTCACCCTGCAGAAGGCTGTGGAAAAACTCCGCGGCGAGGTGGGCGCGAAGGTGACCCTCACGATCAGCCGTCCCGCCACGAAGGAGATCAAGGATTTCGAGCTCACGCGCGCGGCGATCAAGGTTCCGAGCGTCAAGGACGCACAGATCCTCCCCGCGCGCGGAGGCGCCCGGATCGGCTACGTGCGGATCACGCAGTTTAACGAGCCGACTGCGGCCGAGCTCGCGAAGGCGCTCGACAAGCTGGAGAAGCAGGGCATGGACGCGCTCGTCCTCGACCTGCGCTACAATCCCGGAGGCCTGCTCAACAGCGCGGTGGATGTGGCCGCGGAATTCCTGCCCGCGAACACCCTGGTCGCGTTCACCAGCGGGCGCACGCCGGCCCGCGAATACCGGACCAAGGCGCGCAACGCCCCACAGAGAAAATACCCGCTCGCCGTCCTGGTCAACTACGCCAGCGCGAGCGGGTCGGAGATCGTCGCGGGCGCGCTGAAGGATCTCGACCGCGCGCTGCTCGTCGGCGACACCACGTTCGGCAAGGGCTCGGTGCAAAGCGTCATCGCGCTCCCCGACGAATCCGCCGTCCGCCTCACCACGGCGAAATATTTCACGCCCGGAAAAAACCTCATCCACGGGCACGGCGTCAGCCCGCACATCCGGGCGACGCTCGCCTACGACGAGGAGATGGATCTCCTCCGCTCCCGCCGCAAACAGGAAGCCGCGAACAAAGAGGCCCTTCCGCACATTGACCCGCAGCTCGAGCGGGCGATGGATGCCCTGCAGGGCGCGATGACCTACGCGAAAAAGCGGAACTGAAACCATCTCTTGGAAATAAACAGACGATAAGCGGCCCCCGTCGCGGGGATCTCCCGATCCGAACTGAACAACGCCAGGCTCCGCTGTTCTCCGCGCGCCTCGTCGAAGACCTCAATGGTGCGGATCCACGCCTCGCGCTGGCTATCGTTGATTTCCCCAAGATACCACACCGGCCTCTGGATCATCTTCCCTCCGGCGCACCGCCGGTTTTCCATGATGCTCCAATACCGG